>JBGTJY010000449.1:0-5321 GCA_041744855.1 Candidatus Hydrogenedentales bacterium | reverse complement strand
ATTAAGGCGATTTCACTGCCAAAACTCTGACGATCCGTTTGTGGATTTCTGAGTCTTTCAGTAAAAAGAGAATAGCGCAGCATGCCGTTTTGACGTTTTTGGGTGGCACTTTTCCGGGGGAGACGGTGCGATGTTTGGGGTTTGGGGCGGTCGGATTTCTTTGTTTTTGGCGTTCGGGGTGGCGCTGCAATTTGGGCCTCGCGCGGCGGCGCAGGATGACGCGCGGGACCGGGCGTTCGCGCTGCAGGGGATGGTCTCGACGCTCGAAGGGGGCAACCCGGCGTCGGCCCGAGTTCGGACTTCGGAGGATGGTTTCGTCCGATTCGTTGGCGCGCCTGGGCGTGCGCAGTTTCGCGGGCGCGGGGGCCGTGGCGTAAGTGCTGGGGTTGCTGCGGCGTCGTTTGTGCGCGATTGGCGGGGGTTGCTGGCGAACGAGAGTCCGCGGCTCGCGTATGACGTGTTCGGTTCGCAAAAGGCGGGTGCCGCTTCGACAATTCGATTCGATCAGACCTATGACGGCCTGCCTGTGTTCGGCGCGCAGGTTGTATTGCGCGTGAATGCGGCGGGGGGCATCGAATCGCTGCTGAGCGACGTTGCTCGGAATACGGCGGCGTTCGACCTGGGGAAACTATCTACATCGCCGTCGCTCAGCGCATCGGCGGCGGAGTTCGAGGCGTTCGCGTGGATGACTTCGGAGTACGGCGATTTCGCGTACGAGTCAAGCGAGGTCGAGCTGATGGTGTACGAGCCCTCGGTCGTCGGCGAGACCGGCGTGATGCGGCTCGTGTGGTACATGGTTCTGGCCGCGCAGGACGCCATCGGGATTCGCGAAACGATACTGGTCGATGCGCATGACGGGGCGATCGCGCTTCACTACTCGCTGATTCATGAAGCGAAGAATCGGCTGATTTACCACGCGAACAATACTTCGGCGAATCCCGGCACGTTGGTGCGTTCGGAAGGCGGCGCCGTATCTGCCATTGCCGACGCGAATTTCGCCTATGAGTATTTCGGCGACACCTACGACTTTTATTTCGAGGAGCACGGCCGCGATAGTTTGAATAACAGCGGGTACACGTTGAGCGGCACGGTGCGCTATTGCGAGCCGGGATATCCGTGTCCGTTTCCGAATGCATTTTGGGACGGCGCGCGGATGTATTTCGGCCAAGGATGGGCCGCCGCGGACGACGTTGTCGCACACGAACTGACGCATGGCGTCACCACGAACGAGTCGAATCTCATCTACGTCAATCAGTCGGGCGCGATTAACGAGTCGTTCTCCGATATGTGGGGCGAGTGGGTGGACCTCGTGAACGGCGCGGGCACTGACACGGCGGAGGTGCGTTGGCTGATTGGCGAGGACATACCTGGCGTAGGCGCAATCCGCGACATGATGGACCCGACGGCGTTCGGCGATCCCGACCGCATGGGCAGCCCGCTGTTCTACTCGGGTCCCGTGGACAACGGCGGCGTTCACATCAACAGCGGCGTCGGCAACAAGTTGTGTTATTTGCTTACGGACGGAGGCACGTTCAACGGTCAGACGATTGCGTCGTTCGGCATTTCGATGACGGCGGCGCTGTTTTACGAGTGCCAGGTAAACCTGCTGACGCCGGGATCGAATTACGAAGATTTGTATGACGCGATCACGCAGGCCGCGATTATTCTGGGTTTGTCGCAACCTGAGCGGGATAATCTCGAGGCCGCGTGCGTGGCCGTGCAGATCAAGCCGGGCACGGTGCCGATTCCCGAGAACGACGAATGCGGGAATGCGATTTGCGTGAGCGCGGGCGTGCCTTATGTCGGCACGACGATTGGCGCTACGGGCACGGACATCACGTCGTGCACGAGCGGCGACAGCATCGACGTGTGGCATCGCTATACGCCCGCTACTTCCGGCAGCGTGACGATTAGCACCTGCGGCGCGGGCACGACGTACGACAGCGCGATCTCGGTGTTCACGGCGTGCGGCGGCACTCAGTTGGCCTGCAACGACGACTTCTGCGAGTTGTCGTCGATGGTCACGCTCAACATGACCGCGGGCGTGGAATATCTCATTCGCCTCGCCGGTTTCGGCGGATCGACGGGCGGATACGAGTTGCTCGTGAGCGGCGGCGACGGCACGTGCGTCACCGATTCCGTGACGGTACTCGCGCCAAACGGCAGCGAGGATTGGTTGCAGGGCAGCACGCAGCCGATCGCGTGGTCGACGACGGGCTTGGTGAGCAACGTCGATATCGAGTTGCTGCGATCGGGTATGGCCGTCGCGATCATTGCATCGAATACGCCGAACGACGGCGTGCATGATTTCATCGTGCCCGTTGACCAAGCCGTGGGTAGCGACTACTCCGTGAGGATCGTCGAAACCGGCGGCACGGCGAGCGACTCGAGCGACGCGTTGTTCAGCGTCTCCGCGCCGGTGCCGAATTCGATTAGGGTGAAGCGGCCCAACGGCGGCGAGGTGTTCTACATGGGGACCGGGCAGCCGATACGCTGGACGAGCACGGGCGACATCGGCGCGAATGTCAGCATTCACTACTACCGCAAGGGCGGCGCGCCGAAGGTGATTATCAATTCAACGCCGAACGACGGTAGCTACATGTGGGGCATTCCCGCGAACATCACGAGCAATCCCAACTTTTTCGTTCGCATCGCGTCGGTATCCGATCCTGGCATTGCGGACGATAGCGACGCGCGATTCACCATCACGAATCAACCCACAACCAATACGCCGCCGAATACGCCGTCGATTATCAGTCCGGTGCACGGCGCGACGAATGTCAGCGTCACGCCGCTAATGTTGGGGTCGACATTCTCCGATCCCGACGCCGGCAATACGCTCGCGAACGAGGAGTGGCAGGTCGACGATGCGGCCGATTTTGCGACGCCGGTCTATGCGGCCTTCGACTCCGACGGCGGGATGGATCATCCCGTTCCGGCGGGCGTCTTGAATGCGAACACGATGTACTACGCGCGCGTTCGTTATCAGGACAACACGGGTTTGTGGAGCGCTTGGTCGAGCATGAACGCGTTCACGACCGGCGGGGGCGGAGCTGACTCCATTACGGTGTTGAGTCCGAACGGCGGCGAAGTAGTTCATTGCTTCGACTCGACCGGCGTGCCCGTGCAGATTACGTGGAGCAGCTCGGGAAATGTCGGGACGAACGTGCGCATCCGGCTGCATCGAGGCAGCTCGATGTTCAGTGTCGTGGCCTCGACGCCCAACGATGGCGTTTACGATTGGCAGCCGCCGTCAAACCTGCGGATTGACGATTACACAATTCGCGTGTCGTCGAACTTGAATCCGACGATCGCGGACACGAGCGACAGCGCTTTCTTGCTTACGTGTCCGTGACGCGGTTAGTCGCGGAAGATGACGTTCTCGCCGAGCTCGGCGCGGACGGTGCGGGTTTGATTCGCGGGGACATCGGGGTCTTCGTAGCCGAAGGAAATGCCAAAGAGCACGCGTAGCTCTGGTGCGACGCCGAATGCCTCGCGCGCGACGTCGGGGTAGTTGCGCATGCTGCCTTGCGCGCAACTCGCGATGCCGTAGGCCGTCATCGCGAGCATGAGGTTTTGCGCATACATGCCGACGTCGACCGCGACCGTTGCGCCGAATTTCTGGTCCATGCAAATGAAGGCGACGTGCGGCGCGTCGAACAACTCGAAATTACGGAACGCGGCGCGGGCGCGTCCCTCCTGGTCGTCGCGGCCGATGTTCATTGTGGAATACATCGCAACGGCGCACGCGACTTGCCTGGTGCGGTAGTCGCCTTCGAATTTACCGGGATACGGATAGTCCGGGTTCGGCGCGACGCGATTCTTGACGTTTTCCATCAGCTTCGCGCGAATCTTGTCGCGGGTTTCGCCCGACGCGACGAGGACATTCCACGGCTGGATGTTGCAGTTCGACGGCGCCCATTGCGCGAGTTCGAAGACTTTTTCAAGCACGTCCTGCGGGACGGGCTTATCGAGGAATCCGCGCACCGATCGGCGGCTGCGAATGGCTTCCTCGAGCGTCATCGACGTTGCAACTTCGCAGGAGCTTCCTGGTAGAACTGCGGGCATGGCTGCGCCTCCATATGATGATTCAGGTCGAGGCGGGATTATACAGACCGCAGCCGATGAATCCGATCCAGCGCAGGAAGCGTAGACAACCGGACGTATTGACTACTCCTTGGGCGCCGCAGAGCGGTAGAGGTCTGCAGCGGCGTTGAATAGCGCGGCCGCGGATTCCGCGTGGCCTTGCTCCGCGAGCTTGTCGGCTTGAGCGCTCAGGCTTTCGGCGGCGCTAACCGTTGCTTCGGCGAGACCGGCGGATTCCGCCTTCGAGCGTGCTTCGGCGAGCGAGGCGCGGGCGGCGTCGAGCGGAGATTTCTGGCCGGTTTCCAGAGCGATCTCGTCGAAAATCGACGCGTCGAATTCGTCGCCGATGACTTTGGCGGCGAGCGAACCGAGCTTTTCGGGATCGATAAGGCCGACGATGTTGATGAATACTGCCTCACCGGAACCTTCGGCGACCATCAGGGTGAAACCTTCGGCCTTCTCGTCTTTCATTTTCATGAACGCGTCCATGAACGCCCTGCCATCGTGTTCGCGCATCTTCATCACGCGTTCCCAACCTTTGGCCTCGAGGTCCTTGGTGACGTTGGTGAGATTGCCCACGAGCGATTCGGTCGAGTCCACATTGAACGGCGCGACATGAACGCGGACCAATTGCAAACCGGCGAGAAGTTCGGCAAGTTCCGGTTCGACCTCCTTCGTCGCGTTCGCCATCATGCGAATCAGCGGCGCAGTGAGTGAGATTTCGAACGAGGATCCTTCTCCAAAAATCGACTTCGCGTCGAACGGAACGTAGCCGGGAAGGTCTTCGACTCTTTTCGCTTCCTGCGCGAAGGCGCCCGCCGCGATGAATACGCTGAGCGCGCCAAGTACCAGGTGCTGTTTCACGATTAAATCTCCTTGGGTGACGCGGGACGATCGGCGTCCGTTTCGAGCAGAATGGAAAGCGTTTCCGACGCGGGCCGGATCAGGCGCGTGGCGGCGAGGTGACTCTCGAGGGAAATGGCGTTTCGCTTGTTGACGCTTCCGATGTAGGCGAGCGTCCATTTGAATTGCGCTTGGGCCTGGGCAAGTTGGGCCTGAGCAAGTTGGGTATTGGCAAGTTCGGTATTGGCAAGTTCGGCCGGGACAAGCGCGTCGGCTTGGGACACCATGTCGGCAGGTGCCGGTGTTTGCGCAATCTGCGGCGGCGCTTCTTCACGCAACATTTGCCACGCGGCGATGACGATTGCGAATGCGGCCGCGGCAGCGAGTGCGGT
>JBGTJY010000448.1:0-5640 GCA_041744855.1 Candidatus Hydrogenedentales bacterium | reverse complement strand
GCCGTCGTCGCCGCGTGGGAAGGTCTTCACGACGGGCAACACGCCGCCGTCGATAAGACCTTGCGCGAACGCGAGGCCCCGCGCGGAGAGTTGCGTGCCGGAAAGGGGTGGATTGGTCGTACCGCGCGTGACCGGTGAGATCGTCGCGCCCATCGACGGCCCGAGCACGACGTTGATGCCCAAATCGCCGCAAGCGCGCGCGAGGGCCCGTGAGGCCATAGATGCGTCGCCGTCGTTCGCGAACGACACCGCCGCCGTGGTCATCATCGGTTGATCCCAGAGCAAAGCGCGCCCCGCGTCGGCGGGGTCGCTCAACACGATGAGGGGCCGATCGGAAAAGCGCTGGCCGCCCGAGCCGCCGGCCTCTTTGAGTTCGCGAACGAGCTGCAACACTTGGCCGGCGGACTGAATATTTTGCGGAAGCAGCACGACGCCACCGGGCTTGAGATCGCGGACCAGTTCGGCCGCATCGGGCGAGAGCCACTGGCCGTCGACAGCGACAAAGAAATGCCGCGCGGGCCAGAGATCGCCGACGGGATCGGATCGATCCGAAGCTGCGGCGCTCCGCAAGGGTGGCGAGGTCTTGGATTGTGGCGTGCCGGGCGATTCCGCCGATGTCGCATCGGGTGTCGGCGCATCGGTGCGCGCGAGCGCCCAATGCAGCGAAAATCCCATGCAAAAGGAACAAATCGCCGTGGCAAACAAAGCCGCGAGCCAGGTGTTCGATTGGCTCATCGCAGACGGTTCCCCCGTGATGCGAGCGCGCGCGCAATTTCACTTTCACCGCACGCGCGGTCTATCCCCCGTGCACGACGCTACCAGGTTGGTTATGCCCGTGCTGGAGAACACCTTAACACACTAGGCGCACGGATTAAAGGGGGTAGAATCGAAACTGAGCCGAGGCGTAGGCGAAGGTCGCTCTTCTTGCCGATATCGGCAAAATAGTCCTCGAAATCCCGTTCCATCTTTCGACCGTCGAAGCGCTTATGTCCCGGAAGTTCAAGGTTTTGGAAACGACTGCCGATGAAGGTATACGGATTGCTCACCGCAACCCGGGCCGAGGTGTCGGCCGCCGGGGGTTAGCCAGGGGGCAAGGTTGTTCAGGGGGACGTTGTCTCGTGGGAACGCTGTTTAGCACCTTCGATATCGCGCGATCGGGCATGTTTACCGCCCAAGTGCAGCTCGATGTCGCGGGGCACAATATCGCCAACGTCAATCGAGAGGGCTTTTCGCGCCAGCGCGTCGAGCTTGTGACGCGCGTGCCCATCAGCTACCCCTTTGGCCAAATCGGGCGCGGCGTTGGCATCAGCTCGGTCAACCGCATTCGCGATACGTTTCTCGATGATCTCTACCGCCGTCAAGCGCCAGGCCTCGCCGATGCGGAGTTGCGCTCAGAGTTTTTCGCGCGCATCGAGGACGTGTTCCTCGAGCCCGGCGACAACGGCCTTTCGACGCGGTTCAATCTGTTTTTCGATTCGCTGAACGATTTCGCGAACAACGTCGAGGAGTTGCCCGTCCGGCAAAGCGTCGTCAACGAGGCCCTCGCGCTCACAGGCTTGTTGCAGGAAACTTCTGAACGAATTCGGACATTGCGCACGAATGCCAACGAAGAAGTCATCAACTTCGCGCCAGAGATCAATTCGCTCGCGTCGCGCATTGCCAACCTCAATCGTCAAATCCGGCAACTCGAAGTGTCCGGCAATCCCGCGAACGACCTGCGCGACGACCGCGATCTATTGCTCGACCAACTCTCACAAATCGTGACGATCAATACCCGCGAACGCGAAGACGGAACGGTCGACGTGCTGGTGACCGGCGAGGTGCTCGTCAACGGTAATACGGTGCGCGAAGTCGAGGCCGTGCGCAATGGCGCGCTCGATCCGGAACGCGGCGATCTGGTCGAGCTGCGATTCGTGGACAATGGGACGCTGCTCGTCGCGGAAGGCGGCGCGTTGTTCGGCGCGTTGGAAGTGCGCGATGAGAATCTGGTCGCCATCGACTCGGACCTGGACCAAATCGCCGCGACGATCATCCGCGAGGTGAACCGGATTCACGGCCAAGGCCGCGGGCTCGAGGGGTTGTCGGGCGTGGTGACCAGCTCGAATAGCGTCACGTCCGGCACGACCCCGCTCGGCGCTGCCGGTCTGCCGTTTTCGATTACCAATGGTTCGTTTACGGTCGACCGCTTCGACGCGAATGGCGCGTCGCTCGGGTCGATCACGGTGAACGTTACGGCGGGCACGACGCTGAACAACATCGCATCGAGCCTCGCGGTGTTGGGCGCGACGGTGACGCCGGACGGCCAGCTTCAATTGACCGCGCCGGCGAATACGACGTTCTCGTTTCGCGACGACACGAGCGGAGTACTTTCGTCGATAGGGCTGAATGGGCTATTCACCGGCACGGACGCGCGGACGATCGGGGTGAGTCAGGCGATTCAAGACAACGTTGCGCTGCTCACGTCCGGCTACAGCAGCGATCCGCTGGAAACCGGCGACAACACCGCTGCGCTGGACCTCGCCAATATTCGCAACGTCGGCTTCCTGGACGGCGGCAACGCGACGATCAACGATTTCTACGAGACGCTCATCGTCGAAATCGGAATTGATGCCAATGCGAATTCGCAGAATCTCGAAGTGGAGCGCGCCTTCATCGAGACGTTCCAGCGGCGCCGGCAGGAGATATCCGGTGTATCGCTGGATGAAGAAGTGACGCTGCTGCTGCAATTCCAGCGCGCGTTCGAAGCCTCCGCGCGGGTGGTGACCGTCACCGATCGGATGCTCGAAACGCTGCTCAACGTGGCGCTGTAATCGGGTACGCCGCCACTCCTTCGCCCTCCGTGCGCAGCGACGCACGGTCCAGTCTGGTATCCTGAATGCGATGTGCTCGTCCGTGGAGACTACCGCTGCCTCAATGAACGGGCTTGCGCCAAAAGCTCCGCTTGCTTCACTCCGGTGACTCGGTATGATCCATCGGAACGCCGCTGACTCGAAACTGGAGTTTCCAGTCCAAGTGCGTTCCCAAATGGAAATTTGGGAACGAGGCTAGAAATGGAAACTTGGGAACGAGGCTAGAAGTTTAGATTTGGGAACGAGGCTAGAAGTGGAGATTTGGGAACGAGGCTCGGTTATGGGAACGAGGTCGACCGTTTGGCCCCTAATTGATCCAAAATCGACTGCGTGTTATCGTTTTGTCGTTGCAATTCAACCAACATTTCCACTTGCATTCGTGGATAGTTCCTGGGCCCTTGCCGCGCTATGTATGAAGCCTTTTACGGACTAAACGGCAAACCCTTCAATCTCACGCCCGACCCGCGTTTCCTTTATCTCAGCGAAAAACACAAGGAAGCGTTCGCGCACCTCGTCTACGGCGTTCAAAACCGCAGCGGTTTCGTCATGATCACCGGCGAAATCGGCACCGGCAAAACGACGATATGCCGCAGTCTGCTGAGCCAACTCGACGAAGAGACCGAACTCGCGTTCATCTTCAACCCGATTCTTTCCAAGGAAGAGTTGCTGCAGAAGATCAACGAAGAGTTCGGCATCGATACGCAGGCGAATTCCGTCAAGGCGCTGATCGACGAATTGAACGAGTACCTGCTCGACTGCGCGGCGCGCGGCAAGAATTGCGTGCTGGTGATCGATGAAGCGCAAAACCTCGACACGGCGCTGCTCGAGCAAATCCGGCTGCTGTCAAATCTCGAAACCGAGACGCAGAAGCTCCTGCAGATTCTGCTCATCGGCCAGCCCGAACTCGTCGAGAAACTGCGGCTGCCCGAGTTGCGCCAACTCAATCAGCGCATCACGGCGCGCTATCACCTCAAAGAACTCGACGCGAACGAGACAAAAGAGTACATCGGATTCCGCCTGCGCGTGGCGGGCGGGCTCAAGCTCGTGCGTTTCAGCCGCGGCGCCGTGAAACTCGTCTACAAGATTTCGAAGGGCACGCCGCGGGTCATCAATGCGCTCTGCGACCGCGCGCTGCTCATCGGCTACACGCAAGAGTCGCACGAAATCACCTCCGCAATCATGCGCCAGGCCGCGAAGGAGGTGCAGGGCGAGCGGGTCCGCGCCCCCAGGCGAAAGGGCGAAAGCCGCCTGCTGCCGCGTCTGGCGATGGCCGTGCTCGCGCTTGCTATTGCGGTGGGCGCCGCCCTGGTGTTCATCGACGACCCGCGTGGTCTCTGGTCGTCGTTCGTGGCCAGCGCGCGCGAGTCCGTCACGGGAGATGCCCCCGCTGCGTCGCCGAAAGAGCCAATCCGAGTCGCCGATGCGTCGCCCCCGGATTCGTTTGAGCCAGACGCGCCGGAGATTGAACCGGCGTCGGGCGTCGATTCGTCGGAGGAGCCCGGCTCGGGTGCCGATGTCCCAGTGACGCCGGCCGCGTCTGAGGAAGTCGCGGATGACGAATCGTCTTCGTCCGAACCCATCGCCACTGAGCAGGTTGTCGATTCCGAGCCGGTTTCGGAAACGGCGAAGACTTCCAACGAGGAAGTTCCCGCCACGGTTGATACTCCACCGGCGGAGCTGGCAATCGCTTCGGTCGTTCCGACCTCGAGGAACGCTGTGCCTGTACCCCCATCGCTAAACTTGCCGCCGAGCGTACCGACCGGTTGGCCCGATGTGATCGATCCCGCCGTGTCGCTCGATGCAGCGTTCACGGCGCTGCTCGGTGCGTGGGACGTCCCCCGGAAAACGCCAACCCCGCTGGAACCCAGCAACGACGCCTTTGCCGCCTTCGCGTCCAGCCATGGTTTGTCGATCACGTTTGTGGAGCCAACGCTGGACCAGTTGCTCACATTGAACGCGCCGGCGTTGACGCTCATCGATGGCCCCACGAAACAGGTCTGGGTGGCGCTCGTCGGGGTCAAGCCCGATGCGTTTATCGTGGCCGCGCCCGATGGTGGACAACAGTCCGTCAACCGCGAGTTGTTCGCGCGGCACTACGCCAAGCGCGCGCTCATCCTGTGGAAAGACCCGACGCCAAACGCAAGGCCCGTGAACCCGTTCACCCAAGGACCGGGCGTACGCTTGGTGCAAGAACAACTCGTCGACTTGGGCCTGCTCGCTCAGGCCACGGAGGTCTACGATCGCGACGTTATCGATGTGATCGAACGCATTCAACGCGCGACGGGCCTGACGGTCGACGGCATCGTGGGCCCACAGACGCGGCTGCTGCTCGCGCATTGGCAGGCGAACCCGCCAATGCCGACGCTAACCGACGAGCCGTTCCCCGCGGCGATACGAGACCGTGTTCTGGGTGTTCACTCGACAGCGATTGGAACAGCCGCGGAACAGCGCGAAACATCCAGCGAAACTATGACTGCCGTGCCGGGAACGAATGAAACGGCGCTCGCGTTGTCCGCGAACACCACCGGGGAGTCTACCGAGCGATGAGTTCGATTCTCGACGCGCTCAAGAAATTGGAAGACGAGAAGCGCCAGATCAATTCGCGCGATATCGATCCCACGCGTGCTGGGCGGGATTTGGTCAGCGCGCCGATCGGGAAAAATGGCGCGGCATCGTTCGGCATCGATTCGCGCACCCTCTTTCTTAGTCTGGGTGCGTTCGCGGTGGGCGTCATCTGTTTATCCGTGGTCATCTCGATGATCGTGGTGAGCCGTTCCGGTGGACGCGCCCC
>JBGTJY010000447.1:0-3034 GCA_041744855.1 Candidatus Hydrogenedentales bacterium | reverse complement strand
CAGAATGAGCGGACGCTGACGCAGGAGCAGATTGACACGATCCTGAAGTGGTCCGAGACGGGCGCTGCGCGGGGCAACCCCGAGGACGCGCCGGCCGCGAAGGAATTCGCGGAAGGCTGGTCGCTGGGCACGCCGGATTTGACGTTGAGCTTCCCGGAGCCGTTCTTCGTTGGGGACGAAATTCAGGATTTGTATCACAATATCACGGTGACGCTGACGGAAGAGCAGCTTCCCGAGGAGAAATGGCTGCAGGCGCTCGAGTTCAAGCCGGGCAGCGAAGTGGTTCACCACATCATCGCGTATTCGGCGGACCCTGAATTGGCGGGCACGGTCGAGAATTTGGACGATGTGGAACAGGACGAGGAATTTTTGCGGACGCGCACGATGCTGGGCGGCTTGGCCCCCGGAACGGACCCGACGAATTACCCAGAGGGCTACGGCCTGCGCTTGAAGCCGGGTTCGTCGATCACGTTCGCGATGCATTACCACAAGGAAGCCGGTCCGGGCACGGGCAAGTGGGACGATTCTGAACTGGCGATGAAGTTTCACACGAAGCCGGTGACGCGGCCATTGAACATCACGAACATCGCGCACGGTGCGTTTGAGATTCCGCCGTACCATGCGAATTGGAAAGTGATCGGCGCGAAGACCTTCGAAAAGGACGCGCGCTTGATTTCGTTGATGCCGCACACGCACCTGCGCGGTAAGTATGCGAAGTACACAGCGTTCTATCCGGACGGCACGGAAGAAATCCTGCTCGAAGTGCCGGCGTACGATTTCAACTGGCAAACGCAGTATGAATTTGCCGAGCTGAAGAAAATCCCGGCGGGCACGCGGATCGAGATCGAGTTTGTGTATGACAACTCGGCCGAGAACGGCGAGAAGAACGGCTTCGATCCTTCGGTGCCGGTGAGCTTCGGCGGGCCGACGACGGACGAGATGGACCTTGGCTGGTACACCGTCGCGCCGGAAGAAGAGATGAACATCAGCGCGGGCGCAGGGGACTGATCGTCTCCTAAGAGGTCTGCGTTTTAGGATTGGGAGGAGAGATTCGGCATCGTCGGATTTCTCCTCCCGTTTTTTGTGGCCACGAATTTCACAAATTTGCACGAATGAAAAGAGCTTGTCCACAGATTGCGCGATTCGCGGAATCGTCAGATGGACAACAGATTAAATGCAGAATGAATAGGAGTCTCGATCGATGAAGCGAGGGTGCTTGGTGTTGGCGGCGATTTTTGGAATTGCGTCGGCGGGATTTGCGGAGGAGCCGATTGCGACTGAATTGGATGTTGCGACGGTCCCCGATTATTTGGGGACCTGGATCTTGACGTTGGATTTGATGGGGAACGAGATGGAATTGTTCCTGACTATCTCGGATGTCGACGGGAAGGTTGGCGCGACGTTGGATTCGGAACGTTCGCCGGAGCCGCTTGCGATCTCGGAGATCAAGTTGCAGGAGGATGGCGACGGACTGGCGATGGCTTCGGAGCTGAAGTTCGGCGACTTCGCGATTAGCGTGGCCATCGATGCACAGCTCGAGGCGGGCCAATTGAACGGCACGATCAAGGAATCGAGCAGCGAACTGTTCAAGTCGGATTTCGTCGGCACGAAACACACCGGCGACGCGGACTTGGTGCAAGGGAAACGCCCGAGCCCGACGGAGGCGCGGTTCCGCTTGCCCGAAGGGAAACTGGTGCGCGTGACATTCGGCAACATCACGACGGAGCACGCGGATTTTGCCGGGATCGAAAAGCTGGGCGCGGGCGAAGTGTTTTCGTATACGAGCAGCCGCGCGACGAAGATGTATACCGACAAGGACATCAAGTTCGGCGAGACTATCGTCAAAGCGGAAAATGCCGCGCCGAATTACCCGGGCGTGTATAGCTTGTGGTTGAAGAAGACGGAGACCGGCTGGGGCCTGGTGTTCAATTCAGAAGCGGACACGTGGGGCACGCGGCATAATCCCGCGACGGACGTCGCCGAGGTTCCGTTGACGTTGTCCGAAGCAGCCGAGAACCAGGAAGAGTTCATTGTGAAGATAGACGAGCAGGCGGACGGATCGGCGTTGTTGAAGCTGGCCTGGGGCACGCACGAGTGGTCGGCGCCGTTTGCGATGGTGCAGTGAGGTTTAGACAGGATTTACATGATTTACAGGATTGGTGTTAAAGCGGAAGCTACTAGGTGAGCGCGAAGCCGAGCTTCCGGTGCAAGTACGTTCCCGAATAGAAATTCGGGAACGAGGTCGCGGTTGGGACGCGTCACTCGCAGGATGAAGTGGGAATTTTGGATCGATCGCGGGGGGACCTTCACCGATATTGTCGCTCGGGGTCCGGATGGGCGAATTCGCATCTCGAAGCTGTTGAGCGAAGACCCTGAGCGCTACGCCGACGCGCCGCTGCATGCGATTCGGCAGTTGCTGGGACTTGGCGCGCATGCACCGATTCCCGAGGACCGCGTCGAATCGGTGCGGATGGGGACGACGCTGGCGACGAATGCGTTGCTCGAGCGGAAGGGGGCGCGTGTCGGGTTGCTGGTGACGAAGGGTTTCGCGGACCTGCTCGAGATTGGATATCAGGACCGGCCTGACATTTTCGCGCTCGAGATTCGGAAGCCGCCGTTGCTGTACGAGGCCGTGCGGGAAGTCGATGAGCGCGTGATGGCGGACGGCACGGTGCGCGGCGCGTTGGATGAGGCCGGAGTGCGCGATGCGTTGGGTGAGATGCGCGCGCAGGGGATTGAATCCGTAGCGATTTTGTTTCTGCACAGCTTCGCGTATCCCGACCATGAGGAACGCGCGGCCTCGATCGCGCGCGAGATTGGATTTCGACACGTCGCGGTGAGTCATGAAGTGGCGCGCGAGATCAAGGCCGTGGGCCGCGGCGACACGACGTTGGTGGACGCGTATCTGACGCCGCTATTGCGCGAATATGTCGGAACGCTTCGGGACACGCTGGGGCCCCGTGTGCGTTTGCGATTCATGCAATCGAACGGCGGGCTGACGGACGCCGACCGGTTCAGCGGGAAGAACGCGGTG
>JBGTJY010000446.1:0-4707 GCA_041744855.1 Candidatus Hydrogenedentales bacterium | reverse complement strand
GCGCGCGCAAAGCCCTCGTGCGATCCCGTCGCGTCCACCACCACGTCCGCGCCGCGCTCGATGGGCTGATCGACACGCGCGGCGGGAATGCGGCGCTGCGTGAGCAGCTCTATCTTCCACGAGTGCTTGCCCACGGCGACGAGGTTCTTCGTCCGCGTCCACAATACCTGCGCGATGATCTGCCCCAACTTTCCGTCGCCGAGCACGATCACGCGATGCTCCGGGCCGATATTGACCTGCTCCAAAATCCGGTACGCGGCCGCGACAGGCTCGGCGAACACCGCGACATCGTCGCGAATAGTAGCGGGGACAAGGTGGAGGTTTTCCTCGGGCAGGCTCAGGAATTCAGCGAAAGCGCCGTTGCGATTTTGAATGCCGAGCACCGTGCGATTGAGGCAGTGATGCGACATCTCGAGCTGGCAAAACGAGCAGCGGTGACAAACGCAATTGATCTCGCCGACGACACGTTTGCCGCGCAAGTGCTCATTGGCGCACTCGACGGCGATGCCCACGAATTCATGGCCCGGTACGCCGGAAAAACCCATATAACCGCGCAGCAATTCCAGGTCGGTGTTGCAGATTCCAGCGGAAAGCACCTGAACCAGCGCCTCGCCGGGCTCGGGCCGCGGCATCGGGATTTCCGCAACGCGCGCCTGGAGTTGCCCCGAAGCCGATTCGCCCTCAAACACGATTGCGCGCATGCAGTCGCTCCCTCCCGCCAGTGCGGTGCCCCATTCAACACGACTGCGGCGCGGGTTTCAAGTAAGATCGTGATACTGCGGGCACTGACGAACCGCCCCTACGGCCCCAAAAATAAATATTACGAATCGCGATACGGAGATATGGACGTGAAGTTCGGGATATGCAGCGAAATATTTCAGGAGTGGAAAGACATCGAGCGCACCATTGGATACGTCCGTGAAGTCGGCTATGACGGGCTGGAGATAGCGCCGTTCACCTTGGCGAAAGAAGTGACAGACATTTCCAAGTCCGTGCGGGGCGATATCGTGCGTTGGGCCGATCGTGCCGGACTAGACATACTGGGGATTCATTGGGTACTCGTCGGGCCCGAGGGGGTCTACCTGAATCATCCCGATGCGCAAATCCGCGCGCGGACCGCGCAGTATCTAATCGACTTGGCACGGTTCTGCGGTGATGTCGGCGGGAAAGTGATGGTATTCGGATCGCCGAAACAACGCAATGTGCACGAATCCATCACGTATCAGCAGGCGTTCGACTACGCCGTGGAAACATTCGAAACTGCGCTGCCCGCATTTGAGCAAGCCGGTGTGACAATTTGCATGGAGCCCTTGAGCAGCAAGGAGACTAACTTCTGCTCGACCGCGCGCGAGACCGTCGCGTTGATCGATCGGATACAACATCCGAATTTCCGGTTGCTCCTGGATACCAAAGCGATGACGGACGACGAGGCAAGCCGGCCCGAGCTGATCCGAAAGTACGCGAGTTACCTCGCGCATTACCACGCGAACGATGCGAACCTGGAAGGCCCCGGCTTCGGCGAAGTGGACTTCGCCCCGATATTCCAAGCGCTGCGCGCGATTGGATACAACGACTACGCGTCCGTCGAAGTGTTCAAGTTCGAGGCCGGCCCCGAGGTGATCGCCACGCGAAGTCTCGAGTATATGCGCGCGGTTGTTTAGATGTAGGCGCTGGGGCGCAAGTAACTCGGGCGCACGTAACACGGGCTTCCAGCCCGTTAGGTTTCCGGGCCGTGGGCCCGAGTGCGCATAGTCCATGTTTCGAGCAAACGTCGACTCGGAGGAAGCGAAGATGGCCGCGGACCTTAGCTATCCAATCGGGAAGTTCCAGTTCGATCCGGCCGTCACGCCGGCGACGCGGGCGAGATGCATCGAGTCGATTCGGCGCATGCCGGCCGATATGAAAACGGCCGTCGCGGGGTTGACCGACGAGCAACTGGACACGCCCTACCGGCCGGGCGGTTGGACGATCCGGCAAGTGGTGCATCACGTGCCGGATAGTCACATGCACAGTTACATCCGTTTTCATTGGACGTTGACGGAGGACGATCCGCTCATCAAGGCCTACGATCAGGACGCATGGGCGAATCTGGCGGATGGCAAATCCGCGCCGGTGGGGCTGTCGCTCGCGCTGCTCGAAGCCTTGCACGCGCGATGGGTTATACTGCTCGAATCGATGCGCGCAGAAGATTTCGAACGACGCCTGCAGCATCCGGAATCCGGCCGATTGACCCTGGACATCATGCTGCAGTTGTACGCGTGGCACGGGGCGCATCATGTGGCGCACGTGACGGGATTGCGCGAACGGATGGGGTGGTAGCGAATCACCGCTGAGGCAAAATCTAAGAGGCTCTAACAAAACCCGTCATTGCGAGGCCGCGCGCCTTAAAGCATTGCGCGCGGCCGTGGCAATCTCGCATTTCAGACGAGTTTTGTTAGAGGCCATAAGAAGTCGAACTGGAAAGTTCGCTGATCAGCCTTTGCAACGCGGCGGCATCGGCGGAATTAATCGTGCGCGAGTGGGGGAGTTCGTCCGGTGAAAGCGGTTCAAAGTGCTGCAGTTGTTCATCGAGTAGACCGGGCGTCGCGTCCGAGACGTCCTCGTTGCGGCTTGCGATGCGGTGCGTGAGTGCCTGTTTCGATGCGGTGCACTGAACGATGTTGAACGGCGCGCCGAGTTCGCGCGCGATTCGCGCTGCGGCGCTGCGTTGACTGCCTTTCGCGTACGTGCCATCCAACACTACGGCCAAGCCGAATTGCAGAAGGCGGCGTGCGTGTTCGTACAAGCGCGCATAGGTTTCGCGCGTCGTTTCATCGTCGTAGATTTCGCTTGAACGTCGACGTAGCGGGACACTTCGCAGCTGCTTGCGTACCGCATCCGTGCGGACGTGGATGGCGCCGATCGCCCGTGCGATCTCGGAAGCGACGAATGATTTACCTGAACCAGATACGCCGCACATAACCACGAGTCGAGGCCTCGGTCGCTCGAGAATCCGATCCGCGAACACGAAATGCGCCTCGGCGCTTTGCATCAATTTGTGCCGCTGCTCAGCGGGTATCTCCGGCTCATCCAGCGCGAGCGAGGCGACCTTGCCCCGCACGTAGGCACGCATGTGCATGTAGATGGGCAAGAGCACGGCCCCTTCATAGTCGCCGGTTTCTTCGATGTAGGTATTCATGAGGACATTCGCCAGTCCTGCCGCCCCGTAATACTCGAGGTCCATGACGAGGAATGCGAGTTCGTACATCACGTCGATATTCCGGAATGCGGCGCTGAAATCGAGGCAATCGAAAAATTCGATCTGCCCGTCGACGATGCAGATGTTGTTAAGGTGAAGATCGCCATGGCATTCGCGGACGAACCCGTCGCGTCGTCTCGATTCAAAGAGGTCTGCGTGATCGCGGAGAAACCCCAGGATCGAATCGCGTCCACGCTCGAATCGTCCCGTCGATTCCGTCCGGCCGAGATAGGGGCGAACCGATTCGAAGTTTTCTTCAACAACGGCGCGAACCGACTCCACGCCGCCGAGATTCGCAATCTCCCCGCTCGTCTGCGCGGTGGCGTGAATCGCCGCCACCTTGCGCGCCAACTCGACGGCAAGGGCAATGTCCATGCGGCCGGCGCGGAGACGTTCGAGAAGCAAGTCCGATTGCTCGAACTGCCGCATGCGGACCGCATACTCGACCGCGGCGGTCGGTTTCATGCCTTCTTCTAAGGCGAAACCGTCGTCGCGTTCGACGATAGTGACGACCTTCTCGTACAACGTCGAACCGAAATTCCGATTGAGCCGAATTTCTTCGTGACAAAAATGCCGCCGAAGCTCGATCGTGGAGAAATCGAGAAACGGCAACTTGACTGCTTTCTTAATTTTGTACGCGAACGGACCCGTGAGGAGGACATACGCGCTATGGGTCTGAATCAAGCGGATCGATCCCTCGGTCTCGTGCGGATAAAAATCCCAAGATTGCATGGCCTCGATCACGCGTGATTGGCTGGTCATAAAGCCCATTCTGCCAGAGTTATTTACATGTCCCCGACTCGGGGTACACAATCCGCGTTTGGATTCGATGCGAGACGATGCGCGATTTCAAGAGTTAATGAAACGCGTGAGCATCCCAAGCTCGTGATCGGTCCGCAGATTTACAGATTAGCATAGAAGTAGTATGTGAGCTGTCGTTTACCGATACCTCAATTCGGGTGCGCGCGAGGTTTTTAACTCATTTCGTGAGCTTAGCGGAAACTCGACTCGGTTCAGTAAGTCAAGGACTTAGAGTGAGTTAGGAGTACCGAGCCACTTTGGCACAAGGGATGCTCTTTAGGGATAAGCGGAAAAAACCGCGTATCGAAAAGGAGTTACCCTATGAGACAAACGATTCGCCGGCGGCCCTTCTGGGGCATCGCTGCGGTCGCCGTTTTCGCGGCGGCGTCAGGAATATTGTGGCAGACAGGGGATGAAATCGCCGCGGTGGGACAGCCCCAAGAAAGCATCAGCGCGCTCCAACAACAAAGCGAAGCGTTCAAGTGGGTCGCCGAAAAGGCGACGCCCGCGGTCGTGTTCATCGAGGTTGAAAAGACAGTCGAGATGAACGAACGACAGATGATGCCGTTCCGCGGAACGCCGGAGATGCCCGAGCGCTTCGGCCCCGATTTATTCAGACGCTTTTTCGGACCCGAGGGACCGCAAGGTGAAGGACCATTCGGTCCAGA
>JBGTJY010000445.1:0-6365 GCA_041744855.1 Candidatus Hydrogenedentales bacterium | reverse complement strand
CGAGATCGGCTTCCTCGCCGAACGGCACAATCGTGTAGCCGGTTGCCGTCAGTTTATCTTCGAGAAGCTGCGTCTCGGATTGATTCAAGCGGCATCCGAGCGTGTACAGCGACGCGCGCTTTCTCGGTTGCGCCAACACCGAAACAGAATTATTTGGTTGAACAGGCATTGGAAAGATCATCGAAGGGCCGACATTCCGAACCAAAACAAACCGATGACTATCGGCATTGCGAACGCAACCAGCCGTTGCAAGATGGGAATCCCGCTCCGGACTTCTCCAGGGTGACGCGCGCAAACATAACCTAGAAACACAAATAGAGCCAACGCGAGCGGGCCGTTGCCGGTGTATGCGCTGTAAACCACGCTATCAAGAAAGGTTCCCTTCGGCATCCAATACGACAGATCATGATACGGGTGTCCAACCAAGGTAGCGTGGTACGACCGCACGGAAACCACGATGGCAAAAACGATCAAGGCGCGGTAGGCCAAAGCGCGCAAATTGAAATTGTACCCGTTCGCTGGCACGAGTAGGCATCCAAGGGTCATGAGCATCCAAATCGCCGCGAAAACGGGACTGAGGAACGCCAAAAGCCCGGCCGCGAACGCATACACACCCGCGCCTTGCCAATTCGATCGCGTAAAAGCAGTAATCGATTGTGGGGGAAGTGGAAGTTCTTCCTGCATCATGGCGTATTCCGCTTGCATTCGAACAGGTACCGATCACAACGCCTGAAACTCACCGTGATACCGCGCCATTCCCTTCACGGAATCCAACGTCGCCGCGCCTAACGCGCGAATCATGAACGCCTCCGGCCGCGAAGGGAATTCGCACTCCACGCCGTGCTTTTGCCCGACGACAAAACCAAAGCGCGGATAATACTCCGGATGCCCCAACACGATGACGAATTTGTGACCATCGGCCTCAAGCCGGCGCAGTCCTTCGCGCACGAGTTTCGCTCCGATACCGCTCCGTTGCATTACGGGCGACACGGCCATCGGCGCAAGTCCTATCGCGTCGAGGTCGCCGTTTCCGGTTTCAATTCGCGCCGGACTAAATGCGATGTGGCCGACGACTACACCGTCAATCACTGCGACCAGCGAAAGAGTTAACGCGCTCGCATCGCGCAGACGATCAACAAGTTTCGCTTCCGCAGGTTGACCGAACGCCGCGTCATTGATCGCGTATATGACTTCGATGTCGCTAGAAAGTTCGGGGCGAATGCTTATGTCAGGTGTAGTGGGCATTGAAGCATTTCACATTCATTGCTGCCTAACGACGACGCGCTTGCTCCGCTTGGCACCGAGCGATGGTGGACTGTATCTCATCGCGCAACCAACGCCGCAATTCGTCGTCGGTGCACGGGGACTGCGACGGATACAGAGGGGCAAATTCGACCAAATTGAAGTAATCTTTCCAATCGGTGTGAAATGCGAATCTAATCTCGAATTCAAATTCTCCGGCATCCTCGTGGTGCAAGATATCAATATCCGAAATCTTTATTCCGCATTGTTTGAATTCGACGCTGAACTCACGAAGAACTTCCCCGGTGATCCTGAAATGTTCCAGAACTCGCGGGGGAATCGTGTAATACAACGGTGCTAACGTCCCGAGTGCACTTCATCCAAATTCAATCCGCCGACGCCGGGACTATGAATCCAGCTTCCGCCATCGACCACGAGCGTCGCGCCCGTCGTGTAGCGCGAAGCGTCGCTGACGAGGAACAAACACGAATCCGCAATTTCGTTAATCTCGCCGTAGCGCCGCATGGGTACGCCGCGCTTCACTTTCGCGGCGATCTCTTCGGTCGGTGCCAGGCGGCGCATGCCTTCGGTCTCAGCGATGGGCCCCGGCGCTACGACGTTCGAACGGATTCCGAGCGGACCCCATTCGTTCGCCAGCGTGCGGGCGAGCGCGTCGATGCCGGCTTTCGCCGCCGAGACGTGCGCCTGGAACGGTATGCCCGTGTACTGCAACGTCGCCGAGATGAATAGGACGTTCGCGTTGCCGTGCTTTTCTCCTGCAGCCATCAAATGCGGGAAACATGCGCGGCTGACGTTGAACGAACCGAGCAAATCGATCGCGATCACCGTGCGGAATCCGTTGTACGTAAGCTGCGATGCCGGCGCCGGAAAATTTCCCGCAGCGCCGTTGATCAGAATATCGATGCCGCCGAACTTTTCAACCGTCTTCGCAACGGCAGCTTCGACTTGCTCCGGCTCACGCACGTCCGCCGCAACCGCCACCACCTTTTTCCCGGTCGCGTCCTCGATCTCGGCGGCGGCCTCATCGAGGTTGGGTTGCTTGCGGCTCGTAATGGCAATCTCCGCGCCGTGCGCCGCGAATCGCATCGCGATGCCGCGACAAATTCCGGTACCGCCGCCCGTGATCAGCGCGGTCTTGCCCTTCAGAATGTCCTCTTTGAATACGCTCATGTACCCTCCCGCCCTCGCGTCTCTCGACTAATTCGTGCCCACGCCGATCTGCGGCCGAGTTCCTTTGCGCACCGCCTCGACGATCTGCCGCAGTTGCACAACTTCGGGCGCGCCGGGGAAAACTTCCTCCGCGCGCGCCGTATAAATTTCGCACTCGTCGAGCGACGGCTCGAGGTGATAAAACTTCGCGCCGTTGCTCATGAGCGCATCGATCTCGAGCAACGTCACTTTCGCCGAATCGATGTGGCAGATCATCTCAAAATATTGCGCACTAAATCGGCCGATCGGGCTCGACGCCTTATCGCCCGCCTCGAATAACCGCAGCGCAGTTTCGAATTCGCCCTTGGCAATCAACGGACGGAAATCTTCGGAAGACATATAGCAGCGGCCAAGATAATAGTGCGCGCCGGCATTCATTGGAAACTTCATCAGCAACGATTTCAAGACTGGAATCGCGTCGTCGTAGCGCCGGTCGAGGCACAATGTTTCAGCCCGCGCGAGCAAGTCTTCGCTCGTTTCCTCGCCGCGCGCGGACAACGTGAGAACACCCACGGCAATGGCCACGACCGAAGCGGCAGCTACTGCGGCGAAGAGCCGCCCACGCAAGCGCATCGGCCGGTTATTCCGCTTCCCAACGCGGTTGCAAACGGAAGAATGCCGTCGTCGCGCCGATGCGGCAAAACAGCGTGACCTCCGCCGGTTTCGACTCGCGCAACGCCGCCACCGCGGCCTCGTAATCCGCGAGCCCGGTAATCGGCTTCTCGTCGATCGCAAGGACGATATACGGCGGACGCAGCCGCGCCTGGTTCGCCGGGCTGCCCGGGCGCACGCGATGCACGATGACGCCCTGGACCTCGCCCGACAAGTTCATCGCGATGCGCACATCCGTCGTGATCTCGCGCACGGTCAGGCCGAGTTGCTCGTCCACATACTCGCGCGCGTCGCGTGCCGTGCGCGGGCGCGTCGTCATCGTCAGCTCGAGTTGCATCGATTCGCCGTTGCGCAAAATCGACATCGGGATCATCTGGCCGATGGGACTTTCGCGGACCATTTTCGTAAAGCCCAAAACTTCCTGGTCCTGCTTTGCGCTGATTCGACGACCGTTAAATTCGGTGAGGACGTCGCCGGGACGAAGCCCGGATACTTCAGCGGGCGAACCGGGAATCACGGTGCTGACGACGATGCCGCCGTCCTTGCGCAGGCCCCAGTATTCGGCGAGGTCATCGGTCAACGGCTGCGTGAAAATGCCGAGCCACGCGTCGTCGGATTCAATCTCATCACCCGGCGGCGCCTCGATGTACTCCTGAAATAGGCTGGCTTGGTAAATCAGGGGATGGCCGTCGCGCGTATACAACTCGCCGCCTTCTTGCGACGACAAGTCGAACCCGATGACGCCGACTGCTTGGCCGGTCGCATCCACGACAGGACCGCCGACGTAGCCGAACGAAACCGGCTGATCCAGCACAAACGTTTCGCGCGGTTCTTTGAGCACGGCGCCCACGCGCCCGGTCTGAATGCTCCGCGCGTAGTCGAATGACGGCCCCATAATGCCGACGAAAAAGAGCGGGGAACCCAAGGCGAGCCCGTTTCGCGCCTGGAATTTCATGAAGGGGAACGTAACCGGCTCGTCCGGTTCAATCATGAGAAACGCGACATTGACGTCCTCGGGCTTGCGCAACAACGTCGCGTCGTATTCGACCTGGGATTCATTCTCCCCGACGGTCACCTTCACGTTGAACACTTGCCGATTATGCAGCACCATGTGGCCGTGCGCGATCACGAGTCCTTCCGGGCTGACGATCAAACCGACGGTGCGGTTGCCGCGGCGCGACAATTCACCGGTATTCGGATTCGTAATCTCCATCGAATAACTCACCACGCAGATCGCCGGCGACAATCGTTCGTAGGCGCGTTGGATCACGCGCGCCGATAGACCGTCCGAAATGACGCCGGTATTCGCCGCCGTTGGTTCCGTTTGCGCAAACGCACTCAGCGCGAGAAGGACACTAATCATTCACTGGGGTTTCCTGTTCCTCTACTTGCGTTTCGGCGTCCGGCGTTTGCGTAAGCAATACGAAGCGTGTCAATGCGCCGCTCTTCACGGTGAACAACACCAGATTCTTGCGGCTTTCTACCAGCGCGTCGTACTTCTCGCTGAAATCCGCGAGGTTTTCCACCTCGGTTTCGTCCAGCAACAACACGATGTCGCCCGCGCGCAACCGCGCATCGGCGGCGAGTCCGCCCACTTGCGTTCCGGAAATGACGACGCCCTTGTTCGACGACAGTTGCGCCAGCCGCACGATCTCGGGCGTCAATTCCGATGCGGAGAGGCCCCACTCTTTAAACTCGAGTTCCTCGCCGACGACTTGACTCTGTTCCTCGGTGACGATTCGCGCTTGCGCCTGTTGCGGGCCGCGCATGACGGTCAATTCGACTTCTTCGCCGACGGGCAAGTCCGCGATGAGTTTGCGAACTGGTGTCAGGTCTTCGACGAAGCGCGCGTTCGTCGGCGTGCCATTCACGGCAAGCACGATGTCTCCCGGCCGCAGGCCCGCGCGATGGGCGGGCGACAACGGATCGACGTCCGCGATCACGACGCCCTGCAGATCGGGGTTGTCCGTCTTTCGCGTGATTTCCTGAAACTCGACGCCGATCGTACTGCGCATCACGCGGCCGTTTGCGATGATTTGGTCGACCACTTCCTTCGCGAGATCGATCGGGATAGCGAAGCCGACATTGTCGGCAAACGAAAGTTTCCGCGTGTTGATGCCGACGACCTCGCCTTTGATATTCACCAGCGGACCGCCGCTGTTCCCGGGGTTGATCGCCGCGTCGGTTTGTATCCAATTGTTGAACGGCGAGATCGAATCCTCGCCGGACTCGAGGTAGCGATCGGTGACGCTGACTATGCCCGCAGATACCGAGCGCGCCAATCCGTGCGGGCTGCCGAGCGCGAGCACCGTCTGTCCCGCCTCGAGGTCCGCGGAGCTTCCGAGTCGAACGTGCGGCAAGTCCTTGCGGTCGGTCGCGAGCTTCAACACCGCGACGTCGGTGAAGGCATCCGTGCCGACGACTTCCGCATCGACTTCGCTCTGATCCGACAACACGCAACTCACATAACGGCTCTTGCCCGCCACGTGCTCATTCGTCACCACATAGCCGTCCGCAGTCAAAATAAATCCGCTGCCGACGACCAGCCGCTCCTCGCGCTTGCCGCGGTTGAACACTTCCTTGACGGGTCGGATGTGCACCAACGCCGGTGCTACTTCCTCTTTGGCGCGAATGACGGCCTTTTCGGAAGTAGCGACGGTCACGCATCCAGCGAGGCACAGCGCGGGAAGGGCAAGCAAAGCAAACGAAATGTGGCGCATAGGTGTCCTGAAAAAAGAGAGGGGCGTCAACAATCGAGGGGATTATAGACTTCTACGGGACGAAGGTTCACCCACGCGGGCAAGCCTCGTGCCGTCGCACCGAGGGTCCGCTCAAGCGAACATCAAGCGTCCACGAGGCTTTGGAATCGGCCGATTCAGTTCCGTGGCGGTCTCGATCCACTCTTTAATGATCGTTTCGGCAGCTGCTACCGCCTCTTGATAGCTTGCCCCGTCGGCCATGCACCCGGGGAGTTCGGGGACTTCGGCGATATACGCCTGGTCTAGTTCGCTCCAGTAGAGGAACATCGCGTATCGATGTTTGACCTGCATAGGAACTACATCCGTCGTTGATTTCGTCTTTCTCTTCCGCGATAGACCTGAATGAACGAGCGTGGGGACGGTCCTCAATGACCTATCGCGTCCGACCAATCAATTCGCCGTGACCAGTACTGAATCGTCTCCGACCTTCGACTTCAAGGCCTCCGCGTAACCCTCCGTGCGTTCTGGCGTCTGTTCTTTCTTGCCGTAGGCCAGGAGGAGAAGAATGGTTACCGAGACCGA
>JBGTJY010000444.1:0-5574 GCA_041744855.1 Candidatus Hydrogenedentales bacterium | reverse complement strand
GCGCGAGCTCGCCGGCGTCGCGTGGTGGACCATGTGCGTTGCGCCGAGCGCGAGCAACGTGAGCGACGCGCCATGCATGTCCTCAATGCGCATTCCGTGGCCGCTTTCGGCGAAAACCTCGGCGATGACGCCAGGTTTCGCGAGTTGATCGCCCACGGACGCGGCCTGCTTCAGCGCGACAACGGTCTGCGCGAACGTTTCGCGTCCTGAGTAGCGTCGCCCTGGCAAGCAGACGGTCGGGAAATCCTGAATCGCGTAAAGCGGCATCAGCGCGCCGGTTTCGCGCGTCGCGTCTTTGAGCGTGGGCTGGCAGGCGAAGTGTCCGGCGAATTTGAGACCGTGTTCGCGATGCCATGCGGCGAGAGCCGCCGGGAAACCTTCGCGGAACATTTCGGCGATGAGCGTCCAGTAGTGGTAGCGGACGGTTTCGCACTCGGGGACATCGAAAAAGAGCGCGGGCAGTTGCGGGATGAGATCGTAGCCGCGGGTCTCGCGAAAGAGCGCTGGGAGATCCGAGTCCCACGGCAAATGCGCCGGGGGCGGCTGAAGTTCCGCGTCGTAGGTGTAGAGCATATCGAGCGGATTGCCGAAGACGCGGCGGAGTTTGCTGCGGTAGGCCTCGTGGGTCTGCGCGATGAAGGCGCGCGCGGCGTGTTGATCGAGGTAGTTGAGGCGATTGGGAACGCGTTGGGTGCGGAAGCGCAAGATGCGGTGTCCGGCCAAGTGTCGCGAATTATCCGCGCCTTTCGAAGGCGGCGTTTGTAGCGGGAAGCGGGAGTGGTCGAGCGTGAGCGTGACGCGTCCGCCGTTGTCATCGATGCCCGCGGAAGCGTCGGTGTGGGTGGCGGTGAATGTTGCGATCGCGTCGTCGCCCGAGAATTGCGGCGTGGATTCCGTTGCGATGAAGTCGTCCATCGCGAGGCGGTAGGCCGCGTGGTCTGGGTTACGCGCGAGCCAGGCTCCGCCGGCTCGACCCGACGGCCACGCGTAGTCGTCCACGATGCCAACCTGGACATCGAGTTTTTTTGCGCGGCGCGCGATCGTTGACAGGGTGTCGAACCATTCGTCGGAGAGGTAGAGCGCCGGGTCGAGTCCCGGATAGGCGTGGATGAGGACCCGGCCGAATCCGGCTTGGGCGATGTGTTCGAGTTGTTCGCGGAGTTGGTCGGCATCAAGGCGATCGTTCCAAAGCCAGTGCGTTGCCGGACGATGCGCGGCGTCGACACGCTTAAAAGATTTTCGATCGTTGCGGAGATTCGACATTTTATTTAGGCAGGGCGAGGATTGGAATGAGAGACGAATTCGAGGGGGATTGTGCAGGTTTTGGGTTCGTTGTTTCGAGAACGGATTGTAATGAAGTCGTTGCGTGCTTTCGGAACGGACGGGAGGCAGCGCGTCGGAGCTTGTTTTCGCGGGCGCTACTTTCTAAGATTCAGCCAAGTTCGTAGAATCGGTTCCGCTTGAATTGGTTTCGCCTGGAGGAGTCTCGCATGCCCCGCAAAGTTTTCGTCGCCGGCGTCGGAATGACCAAATTCGAGAAGCCCGGCTCGCGCCAGTGGGACTACCCCGACATGGCGCTTGAAGCGGGACAAAAGGCGCTCGATGACGCTGGGATTCCCTACAGCGAGATCGAGCAGGCCTTCGTCGGCTATTGTTACGGCGATTCGACCTGCGGGCAGCGCGCCGTTTATCAGTTGGGCCTGACGGGCATTCCGATTTACAACGTCAACAACAACTGCAGCACGGGCTCGACCGCGTTGCTCATGGCGCGAAACATCGTGGCCGGGGGCCTCGCCGAATGTTGTCTCGCGCTGGGCTTCGAGAAGATGGAGAAAGGCTCGCTCGGCGTGAAATACACCGACCGCACCGTCCCGGTCGACAAGCACATGATGCAGATGATCGGCGCGCGCGGCATGAGCGACAAAGCGCCGATGACGCCGCAAATGTTCGGCAACGCCGCGCGCGAACACATGGAGAAATACGGATCGACGCCCGAACACTACGCGAAAATCGGCGAGAAGAATCATCGCCATTCGGTGAACAATCCCAACAGCCAGTTCCGCGATGAATACTCGTTGGCCGACATCCTCGCCGCGCCGATGGTGTTCGAGCCCCTCACCAAGCTGCAGTGCTGCCCGACGTCCGATGGGGCGGCCGCGGCGATCGTGTGCAGCGAGGACTTCGTCGCGAAACACGACCTTGCCGCGCAAGCGTGCGAGATTCTCGGCATGGCGATGACGACCGATTACCCCAGCACGTTCGAAGAAAGCGTCATCAAAATGATCGGGTCGGACATGACGCGCACCGCCGCGCAAAAAGTCTACGACCAGGCCGGCTACGGCCCGAACGACGTCCAGGTCGTCGAGTTGCACGACTGCTTCTCGGCGAACGAGTTGATCACCTACGAGTCGCTCGGGCTGTGCGCGGAAGGCAAAGGCGGCGACCTGATCGATTCCGGCGACGTGACCTACGGCGGCCGCTGGGTCGTCAATCCCTCCGGCGGACTCATCTCGAAAGGCCATCCCCTCGGCGCGACCGGCCTCGCCCAATGCGCCGAACTCAACTGGCAACTCCGCGGCGAAGCAGACAAACGTCAAGTCCCCGGCGCGACACGCGCGCTGCAGCACAACCTGGGACTCGGCGGCGCAGCAGTAGTCACGATGTACGGGAAGCCCGCCTCGTGACCCCGTGCGGATACGGACGGCCGGAACCCATAGGACGAACACGCGGCTCCACAGGACTGGCGTCAATTCTTGAACCGTGACGCCGCCGCTGCTACGGTCTTGCGGATTCTCTACCTAAGCACGGGGCGACTTCGCCAATGTTTCCGCTCGACTACATCGTTCTCGTCGTCTATTTCGCCTTAGTAACTGGCGCGGGCATCTACTTCGCGAAACGCAACAAGGGCACGGAGGACTATTTCCTCGGCGGACGTAATTTTCCCGCGTGGGCGCTCGGAGTCTCCCTCGTCGGCACTTCGATTAGCTCGATCACATTTATCGCGTATCCCGGCGACGCATTCAAAACCGCCTGGCTGCGATTCCTGCCCAACCTCTCGCTCCCCATCGTCATCCTCATCGCGGCCATCTGGATTCTCCCGTTCTATCGCCGCGGCAACATTACCTCCGCATTCGAATATCTCGAAGGCCGCTTCGGACCCGGAACCCGCATCTACGGCGCCGTCGCCTTCATCATCGCGCAATGCGTCCGTCTCGCCCTTATCCTCTTCCTCATCTCCGAGCTCATCTTCCAACTCACGGGGCTCCCTTACTGGCTTTGCATCGTCACCGGCGGACTCTTCGTAGGCTTCTACACCGTCGTCGGCGGCATCGAAGCCGTCGTATGGACAGACGTTGTCCAGACCTTCATCCTCGTCGCAGGCGGAATCGCCTGCCTCTTCGTCATGATCGCCAAACTCGACGGGGGACTTGGCCAAATCCTCTCCGAAGCCTCTGACGCCGGGAAATTCGCCTTCGCCGAGTACGACCCCGAAACGCGCGAGTTGTTGCCCCCCTCCTGGGACTTCACCTTCCTCAAAAAGACAGCCTTGATGATGTTTCTCGTCGGCTTTTCGCAGTGGATGTACGAGTACACGTGCAACCAGAACGTAGTGCAGCGCTATTGCGCGTCGCGAAGCGCGCATAACGCGCGGGTTTCGATGTGGATTTGTTGCTTCACCAGCATTCCGATCTGGGCGTTCTTTATGTTCCTCGGCACCGCGCTCTGGGTGTTCTTCAATCATCATCCGCACCCCGAGACGCAAGCGATGCTCGCCGGAGTAACCAATGCAGAGGGCGTGCTTCCATTTTTTGTGATCGAGTATCTTCCCGCAGGGATTACCGGGCTCGTCATCGCCGCAGTGCTGGCCGCCGCCATGTCGTCGCTCGATTCCAGCATCAACGCCATCGCAACCGTCGGAATCGTCGATATCTATCGCCGCCACCTCGTCAAAGACCGCGACGACAAGCACTACCTGCGCGCCGCCCGCAACATCGCCATCGCCGCCACGGCAGTCATGATCCTCGGCGCGCTCCTCCTCACCCGCCTCGAAAAAACCACCATCAACGACACCGTCTACACCTTCACGGCGCTCACCGCCGGCGGCCTCCTCGGACTCTTCCTCCTGGGCATGCTCACCACCCGCGGCGACGGGCGCGCCGTTGCCCTCGGCATCGGACTCACCATCCTCTTCACCGTCTACCGCGTACTCGAAAACTTCGGGCACGTGCCCGACACCGGCATCGACGACTACTACACCGCAATCTTCGGCCACATCCTCGTGTTCATCGTGGGTTATGTTCTCGCGGCGCTGCTCCCAAAAAGACAACGGGACCTCACCAATCTCACGGTCTGGACACAGACCAAAGAACCGCTGCAGTAAATATCGCCCCCGCTTGCCAACTTCACGCGAATGCCACGATGGGCGGATGGGCACGAAGTATTACGTCGTTTCTTCAATCTTCGTACTACAATCCGTCAACTACATTGTTTTTTACGAAGAAGCCCATCGCCCCAACCGTCGCTCCCCGCAGGCATTAAGCGGGGACCTCCTCACTCCAGCACCTCTCGGCACCTCTGCGTCTCGGCGCGAGTATTTCTCAGGTGGTTTGGTTGCAGCTACGCCGCGCTATGATCTTCGGGGTGAATTCTGCACGACCGCGTGGGACAGACCGCTCGCTGTAAGATTCACCACAAAGGTCACGAAGGACACGAAAAAAATTGCGCATCACGTGAGTGCTATTTGTGGCTGCTCCACGCCCTCACTTTTCCGGAAACGCGATCTCCGACAAAAAAACGCGCGCAAATGCGGATCCCCGCACATCGCCATCGCCGAAAGATGCGTTCGCACTGAGGCGGTCCGTATTCGCGAGCAGGATGAAGCTGAGTTGCCGTTCCGGAAGTTTCACGTACAGCGACGAAATGCTGGGCGGGTGAAGTCCATAGTGCCACACGATGCGGCCCGCATCCTCGATGCGGCTCGCGTCCTCTTTCTGAACGAACCAACCCAGCGCATAGGGCAGCGTCTCGCCTTCGCTCGTGACGGCCGGCGTCCACATCAATTCCTTACTCGCTTCGGAGATCAACGTATTCCGATCGAGCGCCGCGTCGAACTTCGCGAGATCGGTCACACACGAAACCAAACCCGCGGAAGAACTCACTCCCGCCATCGGCGCATAGTCGTCGCCCAGCGCCTTTTTCCGCCACTCGGATGTTTCCGCCATCGTCACGAAGGCAGTCGTCTTGAATCCAAGCTCGACCGGAACCGTGCTCGACTCAACCATCACAGGATACGTGCCGGGCTTAACTTCACGCCGCTGGTGGATGTAGGGAAAGGCGAGGTCTCTCAGCAAGGTTTCATAACCCGCCGCGAATTGGCCGGGCACGGTGCGAGTCATCCCCGTTGGACGGAGAATTTCGTCCTCGATCAGCTTCGCGTATGGCTTGTGCGTTAGGGATTCGAGGACGAAGGTCAGGTCAACAAAGATGTTCCCGTTATAGCCATAACTCTCGCCCGGTGTGTCGTGGCTGGTATGGCTCCAGACGTGCCGGAGCAGCACCGGCGCGTCCCGATAA
>JBGTJY010000443.1:0-2245 GCA_041744855.1 Candidatus Hydrogenedentales bacterium | reverse complement strand
AAAAAGCTCTCTGGGCGCGCTGCAAAGAGGCCAACGACGACCGCGCGCGCGACGAGCTCATCGTCCACTACATGCGCATCGTCAAATACGTCGCGGGCCGCATGGCCATCCACGTCCCGTCGACCGTCGAGTTAAACGACTTGATCGGCTGGGGCGTCCTGGGCCTCATGGACGCCGTCGATAAGTTCGACCATCGCCAAGACATCAAATTTTCGACCTACGCTACCATTCGCATCCGCGGCGCGATCATCGATCAAATCCGTTCGCTCGATTGGGCCCCGCGCTCCTTGCGCTCGATGGCCCGCAAAGTCGGCGCCGCGCGCGACAAGTTGCGCAACGAACTCGGCGCGGAACCCTCCGCCGACGATATCGGCCAGGAACTCGGCACGAGCGGCGATCAAGTTGAGAGCTGCATGGCCCAACTCCAAACGGCGCAAGTCCTCTCGCTTGACGATTATTGGCCGAACGAAGACGGTGACGAATCCCGCCGGCTGGATGTCGCCTCCGAGCGCGAAGTCACCACACCGGAGACGGCCGCGCGCCGCAAAGAAAAGCAGGAGCGCCTGGTCGAAACGATTCTCGCCCTCTCCGACCAGCAACAGAAGGTGTTAAACTTGTACTACTACGAGGAATTGACCTTGAAGGAGATCGGACTGGTCCTCGGGGTCACCGAATCGCGCGTCTGCCAAGTGCACAGCGCAGCCCTCAAAAAACTGCGCGAAGTGGTGCAAGGCAGCGTAACGGCCTAGGGCAGTGTGACGACGGAGAGAATTGAGCGTGCCGCAACCCATCGACGCGCAAAGCGAACTCGCGCGCACGACCATGGCGCAGCGCGTTCAGGATTTGGCGGGCCGCGCGGCCTTGGTCCAGGCCCAACGCAATCAGGTCGAGGCCGACCAGGCGCGCGACGCAGCGATCCGCACGGTCGACGAAACCGCCAAGGCGCAATCCGAACATGTCGACGAGGACGGACGGCGCAAGAACCCCTTTGTAGGCCGCAGGCGCCGCCGCAAAGGTTTGGGGGGAGTGAATGCCGCGAGCACCGAAGGGAACGAAAATGCTAAGGTGTTCTACACCTCCGGCGAGCGGACACGCCTCGCGGAGGACAGCGAAGGGCATCAGCTAGATATCACGGTCTAATTCATTAGACATAGTCTTCAAGCACGCGGGCTGCGTGACGACGGATCGGTGCGAGGCGGAGTTGCGCGGCAACATCGCACCGAGGTGGGAGAGTAAGATGCAACTCGAACTGATGGCATTTGTCATCGGCGTATTGGTGGTCCTGGTCCTGGGCTGTCTCGTATCACTGTTTGGCGTCGTGTACCTCGCGCGCCAAAACCGCCAGTTGACCGATCCCCAACGCCATTTTCAGACCGATCCCACCAGCATGATGATCATGTTCAGCACCATGCGGGACTTCCTCTCCGATCAAAAGCACGTCGCCATCCAGTTCAACAAAAGCCTCGACCGCAAAATCAAACTCGTGCGCGAAATGATCGACGAAGCGAAACGCGAACGCGTCGAGCTCCGCAAGGCCCAACATCGAATCGCCGCCGCCCTCGCCCGCGTCCACGAAGAACTCGGCCTCCTCGGCGAACCCGTCGACGACATCGCGCCGCCTAAAGCCACGATCGTCGACCGTTACGCCCCCGCCACCGAATGGACCGGCCAGCAAGAAATCGAGGGCGAGGACGCGCTCGAACAGGCGCACGAACCCGCGGCGCGCGCCGACGATTTCATCGACTCGTGGACCGGCGTCGACCTCGGCATCGAGGACATCGAAGAAGAAGAATTCGCGATCCACCATGAACCGGAACGCCCCGAGAACGAAGCCGCCGCCCGCGACGCATTTCGCTCGTTGCTCAACATCGAAGGCGGGCAAAGCGTCGACAAGCCCTTCGATTCCGGCAACGGTTCGCGCGATCTGTCGCCGCTCGAACTCCAGGTCTATCAATACGACGATGCAGGCATGCGCGCCGCCGAAATCGCGCGTGAGCTCGGCGTCGAGAAGAGCCACGTTCGCGCCATTCTAGCCAAGCGCGCCGCCGGGAGCTGAGGGCCCGTCCCCGTGGCCTATTCGCCCGGCGGAATCAGTCCGGTCGCCCCGCAACCCGTCGCCCTGCAAGTAGTCGCCCCGCCCGCCGCGGTTTCCGCCCTCGTACAAGGTAACGGAACTGCCCGCGGCACCGTCGTTCTGCTCGGCACCGGCACCGCAGTCAAAGTGGGCACCGCGCTAATCCCATTG
>JBGTJY010000442.1:0-2717 GCA_041744855.1 Candidatus Hydrogenedentales bacterium | reverse complement strand
ACGGAAAAGAAGCCGTGGACGCACCTCAACTTCAAGAACGACGCGAGGAACTTCCAATTCGCCATCGTGACCGATCGCACCGGCGGACATCGCGACGGCGTGTTCGAGCAGGGCGTTGCCCGTCTCAATTTGTTGCAGCCCGAGTTCGTCATGAGCGTCGGCGACCTCATTGAAGGCTACACCGAAGACCTCAAACAACTCGACCGCGAGTGGACCGAATTCATCGGCCTGGTCGACGCGTTGGAAATGCCTTTCTTCTACGTGCCCGGCAATCATGACATCACCAACGACGTGATGACGAAAGAATGGGAACGGCGGTTTGGCCGGTCGTACTACCACTTCGTCTACGGCGACGTGTTGTTCCTCGGCCTCAACAGCGAGGACCCGCCCGCGAGCCAGATGAGCGACGCGCAGGTCGAATACATGCGGGAGGCTCTCGAAGAGAACCAGGACGTGCGCTGGACGATGGTCTTCCTGCACAAGCCGCTCTGGACGGGGAACGTCGAAGAGAACGGCTGGGGCAAAATGGAAGCCCTGCTCAAGGGCCGGCCGCACAACGTCTACGCTGGCCATACGCACGATTTCCACCAGTACGCGCGCAACGACGCGCAGTACATCGTGCTGGCGACGATGGGTGGCGGGAGCGAGTTGCGCGGTCCGAACTTCGGCGAGTTCGATCATTTCATGTGGGTCACGATGACCGACGAAGGCCCCATCATGGCGAACCTCATGCTCGATGGCGTGTGGGACACGAACATCATTACCGAAGAGCGCATCGGCATCCTCCAACCGCTGCTCTCGGGCCAGGCGATTAAGACCGACGGTATCGTTGTCGATTCGTCCAAATTCGAAAAAGCATCGAGCAATTTGCGCCTGACGAACGACGCTGACATTCCGATGAAAGTCGAGCTGACCCTGCCGTCGACCGACGATTTGAAGTCATCGGTCCGCCGCGTATCGACGACCATCGCGCCGAATTCGGTGGAGCTTGTGCCCTTCGATCTCGTGGCGGCACGAGAAGTCTCCGTCTACGACCTCGAGCCCATGCGCGCTTCGTGGACCGTCGAGTACAAAGTCGAAGGCAATCTCAACCCCGTGCGCGTCCGTGGCAGCCATCGCATCCTTGTCGACACCGCGTACGAATTGGAATCCGCGCGCAACGTAACGGTTGACGGAAATCTTGCCGAATGGGACGAATTGGCAGTGATCCCTGCTGGACCGGGCCAGGTGGTCGACGACAAGGAACGTTGGACCGGCAACGACGACGCGGCATTGCAGTTCGAGGTGGCCTATACAAAGACGCATCTCGTCATCGGCGCGCGCATCGTGGATGAACAAATCGTGCTCGATACGCGGCGCAACAACATGAACCGCCAGGACCATGTGGCGATCGGGATCGATCCGTCCGGCGGCGACAACACCGGCGAGCCGATTGTGATTCGCATGAGCCCCGGACAAACGTTCAGCGAAACCCAAGGCGGCGAAAATCTTCCATCCGGCACCAACGCCGTGTGCGTCAAGACCGACGAAGGATACGCAATCGAGCTTGAGCTGCCGCTCTCCGCGCTCGATTCCGCGCAAGGCGGCAAATGGGAAAGCGTGCGCCTGAACATCGGCGTCAATGACGTGGATTCCGAAGGACTGTCCCAAATCTGGTGGCGCCCGAAATGGGGCGACCCGGCGGATTACGCGGGCTCTGGCGTTTTCAAGCGTTAGTAGAGTGCATCGAAATTGAATCGGCGAGTCCGCGATTATCGTTCGGCGCGATCTAAGGCTCGCGGACAATCCGGTGCATACGACGCCATCGCAAGCGCCGTCCGGGAGATTCGTACGTTTTCTCACGCTACTTTGAAGCGCGAATTATGAAGTTCACCCCGATGTTCTTCGGTCGGGTCTCGTGTGGGTCCCCGACGGGCGACGTCTCCCTTGTGGTTCTCCCGTATGTAGCGTCCTGTTGCCCAGACCGGTTTCCATCCACTCCCCCTTCGGTCTCGTATGGATGGGAGTGACTCTTAAAAGCGTCCTGCTGGAGGGAACCGAGAACTCTTCCGGACTCAGGATCAGTACCTTCCGCAGCCCGGGATGGGTGGTTCAATGCTCTTAAGAATTTTCCGGAGAGATTTGGAGTGCGAACGTCCGATGCGGGGTTGCCATCCCAGACCGACGAATCGACGAAGCTGGATTGGAGTGACCTCATATGCGCCACCAAGTCTGGAAACCTCTGTAGGTCAATCAACGCACCGTCGCAGTAGAGCCAACCGTCAGGCGGATTCGGAGAATTCCCGAAAAAGGGAACGATCGTGCCAATTGGTACGGCTGACGGCGGGCCCATTGGCGCATGCTCAGGGGATTCATTGGCAGTTTCGAGCTTCTGGTTCAGCTGAGTAGTCCAATCGGGCGTCTCACCTTCCTTCCAACGATAGATTTCGGCTACTTGAGTTTGAAGTTGAAAGAACACGTAGAGAGCCGTAGCTACGGTCCCCAGAATTGCGAGGACTGAGGCGACAGTCCGCACATCCAGTTTCGATTTGGCGTCAGGCGGTTCCATTTAACTCCTCCGATTGAAAAGTTCGTTGTACACTACTTCCTATCCTGCGGCCAATCAACCTCTCGCGCGCACGACCGGTAGCGCGTGTCAGGCGATTCACCGCTGGAACTCACCCTCCGCCAGCGGGTATATAGGACTTCTATTCGCAACTCGATGGGGAACTCATGAG
>JBGTJY010000441.1:0-1652 GCA_041744855.1 Candidatus Hydrogenedentales bacterium | reverse complement strand
CACGATGCCGGTTGGTCACGCGATGGTGCAGTTCAACGAAGGCACACTCGAAGCTGGTATCGATGCGATCATCGCGACCGGTGCTTCGATTGTGACCGGGATCAATGACGTGACGGTGTTGGCGAATTTCCCGGCTGACGCGGAGCCGATCGTGAGCGATGACCTGCGTTGGATCGAGCCGATCATGCCGGAAGACAAGATCAGCACGCGCATGACCGAGAAAGGCGTGTCGCAATTCGCGCTGGTTCACTTGCACTCGGACGTGACGCCCGCGGAAGGCAATGCGATGTTGGATGGCCTCGGCGTCACGCCGATTGCCCACGAAGACTTGCTGAAAGGCACGTACCTGGTTGAAGAAGAGGAAGCGATGTTGCAGACCTTAGCCGAACAAGACGAGGTGAGCTGGATCGAACCTGCGCCGTCGGCGCTCGTGAACGGCCAGCCGCTGATGCAGTGCGGCGGTGGTCACACCGAGTTCGGTCCCGGAGCAAAGTTCGTCGCGAATGACGACGGTTGGGATGGCCCTGGCCTCGGCTCGGCGTTCCTTGGATTCAACACGGATGGTTTGAGCGCTGACCACTCGAATCGCGCTATTGAATCGCTCAATGATTGGGCGTCGTTCGCGAACCTGTACTTTAGCGGCACGGCGTTCGATAGCACGAAATCGCTCGACATCTTTTGGCAAGACTTTGACAGTGGTCACTTCGATAGCCACAACGTGTTCGCGGTTGGGTACTTCCCGGCGAACCAGGAAACGATAGCGGGTGACATCATGTTCAACGCGACAGACTGGGCAAACCTGAATTCGGACGACTTCTACAGCATCGTGCTGCACGAAATCGGTCACGCGCTCGGGTTGAACCACTCGGAATTCGAAGGCACGGTGATGTACGCGTTCTACCAACTCGGCGACCCCCACAACGGTCTGACGAATGACGACGTTGCGGGTATCCGGTCGATCTACGCTTCGGACCAACCAGGCGCTGATCAAGGCGGCGACGACCTGGGTGGCTGTGCGTCGAGCGGCAGTTCGAATCAGCAATCGGCGCACCTCGCGGACATCGCGGTGATACTGATTGCGGGCGTGGTCGTAGGCGTGTGGCGGACTACGCGGATGCGCTAAGCAGTAAGTTAGATCGAAGGTGTAGGGGCGGGTTTCCAAACCCGCCCCTACTTTTGTGTGCATTGTCTCGACTCGTTTTTCGCTTATGGATTGCCCACTTTCAGTCATTCCTGCGCAGGGGGCCCCAAAAAGTCGCGGAACTTCTGTCGGTAAGGCGCGTTCGTTGGTAGCGCTGCTTTTTAAGCGGCGCGATTCGTTGATGAGGCCGACGATACGACGCGCCGCTTGAAAAGCAGCGCTACAAATTACCGCCTTGCTGACTTTTTGGAAGGCCCCCCTCTGCGGGAATGACGGCGGGAGGTGTCGAATCGTTGGACAAGTCCGCCGAGACCTCAGTAGACTTACGCCCTATTTCCACGATTTGTTCGTAGGGCGGAGTGTATTCGGTGGACGGTCTCCTACACGGTCGGCGCGGCGCGGTGTTCGGCGTCGCGAACGAGCGCTCGATAGCCTGGGCCTGCGCGAAGGCCTGCGCGGCGCATGGCGCGGATTTGATGTTCAACTACCTCGGCGACGCCCAGGAAAAACG
>JBGTJY010000440.1:0-1505 GCA_041744855.1 Candidatus Hydrogenedentales bacterium | reverse complement strand
GATCGCCTGCCGTGGTCGTCGTCGACACCAACGTTCTCGCTTATCTCTTCCTCGCGGGAGACAAAACCCGCGATGCGCAGAAGCTGCTCGCATTCGATAACGACTGGCATAGCGACCTGTTCGCGCTCGTCGAGTTTACCAATGTGCTCGCCACGACCGTGCGCGTTCGCAATCTTGCGGCAGGCAAAGCCGCAGATCTGCTGGCTGCGGCGGAAACGCTGATGCAGGACGGCTTGCATCTCGCTGATCATGCCGAGGTGCTCATGATCGCCAATCAGCTATCGGTCAGCGCTTACGATGCGCGTTTTCTCGCGGTTGCGCGCAGCCTGAACATGAAGCTTGTCACCGAAGACGCCAGGCTGCAGGCTGCCGCCCCCGGATTTGCGCAATCGATCGCCGATGCTCTCGATGCGCGGCCCTCGTAACAGTCCGATGTTCCGCCTCTTCCTGCATACGCGGCCGCCGCGCCAACAAAGGGCTTAGGCGTATGGCGCTACACCCCGAATTTCCACAATCGCCTTATGCGCTTTTGCATCCCGATCATCGCTGGTTTCCGGCCGCCGAGGAGCTTCGCAGCACGGCATACGAAAAGTTGCTCCCACCACTGGTCGCGAAGATTCGTGAGGACGTCAAGGCTTGGCGAACTTCAAGCTATGCAGGCGCATCGGCCACCTCACGCGCTTTGCTGAACTGGTGGTTTGAAGCGGAGCATCTGGTCGAGCAGGCCGACGGCGCGCTCGCGCCTTTTCGATATTACTTTGCCCAGCGCGAGGCGGTCGAAACCGTCATCTGGCTCCACGATGTTCGCGGCGTGCAAGACAAACATGACCTCATGCGTTTCGACGCCTCCGGCGCCGTGTCGGCCAACATGTTCGACGAAGACTGGCCGCGCTACGTGCTCAAGCTCGCCACCGGCGCCGGCAAGACCAAGGTGCTCTCCTTGCTGATCGCCTGGTGCTTCTTTCACAAGACCTACGAGCCCGGCTCGCGCCTTGCGCGCAATTTCCTGCTGATCGCGCCGAACATCATCGTGCTCGACCGGCTGCGCGCGGACTTCGACGGTCTCAAGATTTTCTTCAACGACCCGGTCCTCCCGGACAACGGCTACGCGGGACAGAACAGGCGCGACGAGTTCCAGATCGCCCTGCACCTGCAGGACGACGTGCGCGAGCAGCGCCCCCCCGGAAATCTGTTCCTCACCAACATTCATCGCGTGTTCTTGAGCGAAGTGCCCGAACCCTCGCTGGACGACGAGGACCTGCGCGACTACTTCCTTTCCCCCTTCGGTCCCGAACCGGTCGGCAAGACCACCGACAGCAAGACTGATCTGGGCGAGCTGATCCGCGAGATCGACGAACTCGCCGTGTTCAACGACGAGGCGCATCACATTCACGATCCGCGCATGGCCTGGTTCAAGTCGATTCAGGACATTCACCACCGGATGCTTCAGAAAGATCGGTGTCTCGCATTGCAGGTGGATGTGACGGCTACTCCCAAGCGTGATA
>JBGTJY010000439.1:0-2585 GCA_041744855.1 Candidatus Hydrogenedentales bacterium | reverse complement strand
CCGGTACGCTTCGATGATATCGCCTTCCGCGACGGCTTCGAAGCCCGCCAGTTTGATACCGCACTCGAATCCCGTCTGCACGCTCGCAACGTCATCCTTCACGCGCCGCAACGAACCGATCTTGCCTTCGTAGACGACCTGGTTCCGCCGTTGCAGGCGTACGAGCGAGTCTCGCTTGATTTCGCCGTCGCGCACGTAACAACCGGCAATCGTGCCCAACGCGGACGAGCTGAACGTCGCGCGCACTTCGGCATGGCCCATGATGACTTCTTTTTCGTCGGGCGTGAGCAAACCTTCGAGCGCCTTCCGAACGTCTTCGATGGCCTCATAGATGATCTTGTACGTCCGGATGTCGACGCCTTCAGTCTCGGCCAATTTCTCGCCCTTCGGGCCGGCGGTAACGTGGAAGCCGATGATCACCGCGTCGCTCGCGCTCGCCAGAATCACGTCGGATTCGTTAATCGCACCTACGCCGCAATGGACGATTCGCGTGCTCACTTCGTCGTTTCCGAGCCGCGACATGCTGGATTGAAGCACGTCCGCCGAGCCTTGCACGTCGGCCTTGATCAAAATATTGAGCTCGCGTTTTTCGCCCGCGAGCACCTGCGCGTGGAAATCTTCGAGCGTGACGTGACGCACCGCGGGACCCGAACGCAACTTGCTTCGTTCGGCGCGTTTCTCCGCAATCGCGCGCGCAACGCGTTCGTCCTGGACGACGACAAACGTGTCGCCTGCCGCCGGCGGAATATCGAAGCCCGTCACAACGACGGGAGTCGCGGGACCAGCCGAAATCATGCTTTGGCCGCCGGCGTTTTGCATCGAGCGCACTCGTCCGGAACTCTCGCCGGCCAGGAACGCATCGCCAACTTTCAGAGTACCGCTCTGCACGAGCACCCACGCGACCGGACCCAGCCCGCGCGTAATCTCGGATTCAACGACCGTTCCGCGCGCGCGCTTGTTCGGGTTGGCCTTTAGTTCGAGCAACTCGGTCTCGAGCACGAGCAATTCCATCAGCTCGTTCACGCCTTCGCCCGTCAGCGCCGAAATATTGCGCATGATCGTCTTGCCGCCCCATTGCTCGTCCATCAGGTCGAAGCGCGTCAATTCCTGGCGAATGCGATCGGGCTGCGCGTTTGGCTTGTCGACTTTGTTGATCGCGACGACGATCGGAACCTCCGCCGCCTTGGCGTGGTCGATCGCTTCGATGGTTTGCGGCATCACGCCGTCGTCCGCGGCGACAACCAGCACGACCACGTCGGTGCATTGCGCGCCGCGCGCGCGCATCGCGGTGAACGCTTCGTGGCCCGGCGTGTCGAGGAACACCACGCGGCCTTGCGGCAATGCGACTTCGTATGCCGCGATGTGTTGTGTAATGCCGCCTGCCTCGCCCGCCGCCACGCTCGCCGCGCGCACCCTGTCGAGTAGCGACGTCTTGCCGTGGTCGACGTGGCCCATGACCGTGACGACCGGCGCGCGAGGTATGAGGTCAGCCGGATCGTCCGGTTCTTCGGCGAGCACTTCCTGCTCCTGCGGAATGACGGATACGACTTCGTAGCCCTTGGGCTCGGCCAATTGGCGAATCAATTCCAGCGACAACGTCTGATTCTTCGTCGCCATGATGTTGTGTTCCATCAATTCGAGAATGATGTCCGTCGTCTCGAAATCCATCGCCTCGGCGAGCTCTTCGACGGTCATGACGTCTTCCACTTCGATAATCAATTGCTCGACCGCCTGCGAGGTCTCCTCGCCATTGTCATCCCTGCGTCTACGACGGCGCTTCTTCGGTCCGCCGTCAAACCCGCCCGCTTGATATTCGCGCACCGCCGCCGCGGCTTCGCGGCGCATCGTCTCTTCGACGCGTACTTTCTCCATTTTCTTTTGGCGCTTGCGCGCCGTCTTGCCGGTCTTGCGCGTCGCCGTGGCGATAGGTCCGCGGGGTTTCCGCTGCCGCTTGCCCATGTCGACCGCGACCTTGCCCTCGGATTCCTTTTCGCGCTTGATATTGGCTTGCCGGATCACCTCGGCCACGACAGCCGGGTCGGGGCGAACGGCCGGACGCGCCGTTTGGCGGCCCTTGCGCTTCTCTTCCGCTTCCTGCCGCCGCTCGGCCTCCGCCAGCAAACCGATGTCGTCTTCCTCATCGACGGCAGGGGTTTCGGCTAGATCCGTAAGGACTACTGCGCCAACTTCAACGTGGGTGCCATCGGCGCGCACGACTTCGAGCACGCGTTCTTCATGATCGATGGCGCTGCCGATGATGATGGGCGGCCCTGTCGGTTCCGCCGCGCGCGCGGCCTCGGCGGCTACTTCCGCGGAGATACTCTCCGCCATCGATCGCTCGAAGGCGGCGACTTCCGCTCCAGTCAGGATGGTAGCGCCCGAAGCGGCGCCCTTCTCCGCCTTCGCGGCCTCCGCGACAGGTTCAGGAGTCTCCTCCTTCTTCTTCGCGACGGCCTTTCGTTTTGCCGCGGCTTTTTTCGCGGCGTTCTTCGCGCGTTCGCGTTTCTTAATGTTTTTCTCGCGAACGTCGTCGGCAACGGAGGGATTCTCGTCGATGTCGATCAACAGATCGCACCATTCGTCTG
>JBGTJY010000438.1:0-1912 GCA_041744855.1 Candidatus Hydrogenedentales bacterium | reverse complement strand
CTCAACGCCGAGACCGGCGAGCGTGTCTGGCATTTCCAGGCCGTGCACCATGGTCTATGGGACTACGATTTTCCCTGCGCCCCGAATCTAGTCGACATCACCGTCGACGGCAAAGCAATCAAAGCCGTCGCCCAAGTCAGCAAGCAGGGCTTCTGTTACGTCTTCGATCGCGTGACCGGCGTCCCCGTGTGGCAAATTGAAGAAAAGGCCGTACCCCAAAGCACCGTCCCCGGCGAAAAATCCTCGCCCACCCAACCGCATCCGACGAAGCCGCCCGCCTTCGAACGCCAAGGCATCACCGAAAATGACATCATCGACTTCACGCCCGAGCTGCGCGCCGAGGCTATCAAAATGCTCGAGCAATACGCCCTGGGCCCAATCTTCACGCCCCCCGTACTTCTCGGTGAGAACGGCAAAATCGGCACCCTCCTCATGCCCGGCCCAGCCGGCGGCGCAAACTGGGGCGGCGCCGCGATCGATCCCGAAACGGGCACCATGTTCGTCGCGTCGATGACGCTGCCGCTCGCAGTCGCCGTCGCCCCCGCGGACAAAGCCCGCTCGAAATTCGACTACGCAATCAGCATCACGAATCCTTTCCCCACCGGACCCCAAGGCCTGCCGTTCGTCAAGCCGCCCTATGGCCGCATCACCGCTATCGACCTCAACCAAGGCGAACACCGCTGGCAAGTGCCCCACGGCCACGGCCCCAAAGATCACCCCGCGCTCAAGGACCTCAACCTCGGCGATCTGGGTTCCGCCGCAAACGGACTCTTCTCCAACGGCGGCGGCGTGCTCACCAAGACGCTCTTCTTCACCATCCAAGCCGAAGAAACCGCCGAAAACATGATGCGCATGGCCGATCACGGCTACATCCGAGCCTTCGACAAATCCACCGGCGAGGAAGTCTGGGAATACGAAATCAACGCCACCCCCCACGGCACCCCCATGACCTACCTCCACAACGGCAAACAATACATCGCCATGGCCGTAGGCGGGATGGGCCAACCCCCAGAACTCCTGGCCTTCGCCCTCAAATGATGCCCATTTTTTTTGCCAACAATTAGCATCTATTGATATACTTTCAAAGGAAGGTATATCTCATGGGCTACGCTGTCGGCGAACACTTCGAGAATTTTATCCGCGAACAGATTCAGGCTGGACGCTACAACAACGCGAGTGAGGTTGTCCGCGAAGGCCTTCGACTCGTGGAAGAGCGGGAGGCGAAACTCATTTCCCTAAGGCGTCACATCGAGGCGTCCATCGCGCGCGGCGGTAGCTTTACGGACGAGGAAGTAGCTGCCGCCCTCGAAGCCGACGAAGATACCTAAGTCGTCAAACGCGATGGCAAAGCTGCGGTATCTCGCGCAGGCTAAGGAAGATTTGATCGCCATCAAGCGCTACATCGCCAATGAAAGCGGCGATATAGAAACCGCGCGGCGCTTCATCAAACGACTGCGAATCGAATGTCAACGTCTCGCGGAACTGCCGGGCGAGCTAGGGAGAACTCGGTCCGAACTCGCGGAGAATCTTCGTAGCTTCCCTTTGGGCAACTACGTGATCTTTTTCAGATACGACTTAGGCTACGTGGAAATCGTCACGATCACCGAAGGCCACCGAGACCTCGATAAATATTTCCAGGACTATAGCTAAGCCGCCGCTTCATTCCGCCAGTAGATAGTCGATCGTCACCACCACCCGCACCGTCTTGTGAAACTCCGTCGTCTGCATCGTGTCCTGCGACTGCGTCCGCGGCAATATCTCAAACACCCCCTGATTCGCCCGGCGAATACTCCCCAACTGCGCCCCTGAATCCGCCGCGAATTTTAACGCCGATTCCCGCGCACGCCGCGTCGCCTCCGCGATCATTTCCGGCTTAACGTCATTCAGCTTCGTATACAAATACGTCGGACCC
>JBGTJY010000437.1:0-2481 GCA_041744855.1 Candidatus Hydrogenedentales bacterium | reverse complement strand
CCGCCGCGATTCTCATCGCGAAGTTGCTCGTGCCCGAACGCGAACGGCCCACGACTGAGGGCGACGTTACGATCGAGATTCCGGTCGAGAGCCACAACGCGATCGACGCGGCGGCACGCGGGGCGTCCGAGGGTCTGACGTTGGCGCTGAACGTCGGCGCGTTGCTCATCGCGTTCATCAGCGTCGTGTACCTGATCAATCTCGCGTTCACCTCGGTGCTTGGGGTGTCGTTCACGGAGATCGTCGGATGGATCTTCGTGCCGTTCGCCTTCGTGATGGGCGTGCCCAGCGGCGACGTATTCGAAGTCTCGCAATTGCTCGGCACGAAAATGGTGATCAACGAGTTCATCGCCTATTCGGACATGAATGTGTTGATCCAATCGGGTGAATTGTCGCCGCGGGCCGTCACGATTGCGACCTACGCGCTCTGCGGATTCGCGAATCCCGGCAGTCTCGGAATTCTCATCGCATGCATGACCGCGCTGGTACCCGACCGGCGGAAGACGATCACCCAACTGGGACTGAAATCGTTGCTGGGTGGAACGCTCGCGACATTTATGACGGCGTGTGTCGCGGGGATTCTCGTGTGATCGTCGAGCGATTGGGTATGAGCCGACGCGCGATTCAAGGCCGGACGCGCGGGAGCGCGTCCCTCCCGGGGCCGCGAGCAACGCGAACTACTCGGCGGGTTCGCGCTTCTGAATGTTCGCCCATGTGTCGCGTAGCGTGGCGGTTTGATTGAACACCAGTTTATCGGGCGTTGAATTGACGTCGACGCAGAAATAGCCTTTGCGTTCGAATTGAAACCGATCGCCGGGCTTCGCGGATGCGACGTGCGGCTCGACGTAGCAGGGATCGACGACTACGAGCGAATTCGGATTGAGCAGATCGCGCCAATCCTCACCCTCGGCAAGATCCGAAGGATTCTCCCGCACGAAGAGGCGATCGTAAATCCGCGCTTCGGTCCGCAGGGCGTGGTCCGCGGAGACCCAATGTAGCGTCGCTTTGACCTTGCGTCCATCGGGTGCGTCGCCGCCGCGCGTGGCAGGGTCGTAGGTGCAACGGAGTTCCGTGATTTCGCCGGTGTTCGCGTCCTTGATCGCTTCGTTGCAGGTGATGAAATACGCGTAGCGCAACCGCACTTCCTTGCCCGGCGAGAGACGGAAGAACTTCTTCGGGGGGTCTTCCATGAAGTCTTCCCGCTCGATGTAGAGCACGCGGGAGAACGGAACCTTGCGCGTGCCGTCGGCGGGATCCTCCGGATTGTTCACGGCCTCAAGGTCTTCGGATTTGCCTTCGGGATAATTCGTGATCACGACGCGCAACGGATCGAGTACGCCCATCACGCGGGGCGCGCGTTTGTTCAGCTCTTCGCGCAGGCAGTGCTCGAGTTGTTCAATCTCGTTCATGCTATCGGCCTTGGCGACGCCGATGCGGCCGCAAAAATCGCGAATGGCTTCGGGCGTATAACCGCGCCGGCGCAATCCGCTGATCGTGGGCATGCGCGGATCGTCCCAGCCGGAGACGTGGCGCTCCGTCACGAGCTCGAGCAAGCGGCGCTTGCTCATCATCGTGTACGTCACGTTGAGGCGCGCGAATTCGATTTGGCGCGGGTGGTAGATTTCCAGAGCCTCGCAATACCAATCGTAGAGCGGGCGGTGATCCTCGAATTCGAGCGTGCAGATCGAGTGCGTGATGCGTTCGATTGAATCGGACTGCCCGTGCGCGTAGTCGTACATCGGATAAATCGGCCAGGCGTCGCCCGTGCGGTGATGCGGCGTCTTCAGGATGCGATACATGACGGGGTCGCGCAGGTTCAGGTTAGGCGACGCCACATCGATCTTCGCGCGGAGCACGCGTGCGCCTTCGTCGAATTCGCCGGCGCGCATCCGCTGGAACAGATCGAGATTGTCCTCGACGCTGCGATTGCGATACGGGCTCTCGCGGCCCGGTTGCTTGAGCGTTCCTCGGTATTCGCGTATCTGCTCCGAGTTGAGATCGCAGACGTAGGCCTTGCCTTTGCGGATGAGGCCCAGCGCCCACTGGTAGAGCTGCTCGAAGTAGTCCGACGCGTAGTAGAGGTGATTGCCCCAATCGAAGCCGAGCCATTTCACGTCGCGCTTGATCGCGTCGACGTATTCGTCCTCTTCCTTACACGGATTCGTGTCGTCGAAACGGAGGTGACACACCGCGCCGGGATTTTCCTGCGCGATGCCGAAATTGAGGCAAATGCTTTTCGCGTGGCCGATGTGCAAGTAACCGTTCGGCTCAGGCGGAAAGCGCGTGGCGACGCGTCCGTCCCAGGTGCCTTCTTCGAGGTCCTTGGCGACGATCGCGCGGATGAAGTCGCGCGCCTGCGGTTTGGTTGTGTCGTTCATATGCCTGAGTCGATCGCTATCACGGTTTCACGGATGATGTTGAGAGATCAGATTGAGCTGACGACTACCGCTATGTCATTCCTGCGCAGGCAGGAATCTCTCT
>JBGTJY010000436.1:0-2738 GCA_041744855.1 Candidatus Hydrogenedentales bacterium | reverse complement strand
TGCCTGCGGCGATCGCTGCACCCGCCGAATCCGGCGATGGCGCGACGATTGGCGCCGCGGCTGCGCCGAACACCGGGACTTGTGCCGTGACGGTGACCGCGCCCCGTTCGGCGATGAGCCGTGTCGCGACACCATGGTCCGCGCCCACCGAACGTGTCGCAAGCCAACACGACGGGCCGATCGCGGACACCAGCGAACTGCCATCGAGTCGCGGGGCGCCCTCGACTCGGACAGGCAGTGGTGCGGCAGCGGCGTTCGTCCGCGGAAATGCAAAGCACCACGACGTCGGCTCTCCCGACGGGCGATCAGCCGGATAGCCCGAGACGATTACGAATAGAGTTGAACCGTCGCCGGAAAATGCCGCGTGCGTGACGACGGGCGACGCGATGCCTTCCAAGCGCCGCTGCGTGGTCCACACGGACTCGATGCCGTTGTCAGACGACTCGAAAAGCGTAACGCCCAACTCGGAAGTTTCGGCGATGAGTCCCGCCGCCGCGAGGACCGAGTTCTCGGCATGGACCGCAACCGCGCTGACTGAAAACGGCGTCGACAATTCCTGTTCGTTCATGGCGTAGAGGTCGCCTCGTTCTTCGAGGAGATTGAACGCGAGAAGCCGAGTGATTCCGGATGTCTCGGCGGCGACGATCGCTTTCTCGCCGACGACGCTCGCGAGCGACCAGGTCGTGCCGTAGGGCGACGGCACGCGGACGGCCCGGTGCGGTAAGAACGGGAGAAAGCGGATCAGCTCAATAAAACTTCGATCGTTCGCGAACTCGCTGATGCGTTCGTTTCTCGACGGACCCGCCGTGAAGACTGCGTAGCGGGGGTTAACGGCCAGGCGCGGAGAACCAAGCGGGATGACCCCCGCGGAGGCATAGACATCCGGCAAGGCGATCCCGTTTTCGAGATCGACCTTATGGAGTGTCGTGGCGACAGTGTCGCCCGTGACCATGCGCGCGGTGGTTTGAACCAGAACGTCAACACCGGACGCGATCACCGGCGCGGCAACACCCGCGAACAAAGTTATTGCCACTCGCACGAACGGTTGTCTGAGTGTCGAGATCATCGCTGGGCCCAGTGTAGGCGAGAAGGATCCTTCCTGCAACGCCCGGACAAATTTGGGGCGATCAAGAACGGTGAAGCACTCGGCGGAGGCGAGCCTCGACCCACTCGCGCTTGATGGTCAGAACGATCAGCAGGACGGCGGAGAGGGTCCGAAGGACATTTGGCAACCAGCCGCCCAGGGGAGAATCCGCGAGATCGAAGAGGGACCACCAGAGGTTCATGAAGGCGTGCGCGCCAAACGGCGCCCAGAGGTTGTAGTCCCATCGCACGTAGAGCCACGCAAAGAGAATCCCGCCGAGACTGATGATTGCGATCGCGCCGATTTCGCCGCTAAGCGGGAGCTGCTGAACGGAGGCTTGCGAGAGGTGAATCGCGCCGAAGACGACTCCGACTAGGATCGCGGCGGGCCAAAACCCGAGGCCGGCGCGCTTGTGCAGTTGGTGAAACGCATAACCGCGGAAGAGAATCTCTTCGCCCATCGGCCAAATCAGCGAGCCAAAAAGAAGGTCCCTGACGGGCTCAAGCTCGGGATTGAGGCGGCCCAAGATCGCCGGAACGATCAACATGGGCGAACACGCGAGGAACGTCACGAATAATGGCATAGGGGCAGGCTTCGCCAAGCCCAATTCGCTGGGCATCCGGCGGAAGGGCAAGCGATGCGCGAGCCACAAACCGGCGAGGCAGATCACCGTGCAGCGTAGGGGTTCCTCGGCCCAGCGGAGCGGGTCGGGCAGCGCTTTAACGGCGTTCCAATAGAAATCGATCTCGCTTGCGATGGAGCGGGAGGCATTCGCCAGAACGAAGATGGCGAGCGCGATCGTTGCCATGCGGATTCGGTCGTTGCGCGTGTTCGGGATCGCGTTCAATGTAGCTCCCAAGGGGGGCATAGGTGGAGACTCGCCCGATTGGACTGCGCGGGGGCGAAAACAGTTTGTTCTTGTCTAAACCGATTGAGATTCGAATAGTAGGCAAACGTTGCGCACTGGTGACAATCATCGTCCGTTGAGCGCTGATTCCGACGAGGCGTAGGCAGAGGTAAACGTCGATCTTTTAAGTGTTTGTCCGGAATACGAGCCGGTGGAACCGTTCTTGCTTCGACACTAACGCACGATGGTGCAGCGGTTCGGCGGTCGAACCGTAACGTCCGCAGGCGGGGCTCCAGCGGACCTAGGAGGCTAGTCGAATGAAGCTAGCAATTTGTAGGCATTGCGAGCAGCCCCTGTTACGTCCGAACAGCGTTTGCCCGCGATGCGAGATACCGAACCATTCGGGACACACGTTGTTGTGGACGGTTCTTGTTGTCGCGCTGGCGGGGGTTATCTTCGTCGCCGGAAGGATTGTGTTCGCTTAAGATTTACTACCGCGTCGGGACGGGTTCGATGATCGGGCTATTCATTGCGCTTCGCGTGGTGCTGGTCGCGATCAATAACCTTGTCTGGGTATTAACGCAGTCCGAGTGATGCAGACCGCAAGTTGTTAGATCCTGCTGAGTGACGCTCGCGTGAACTCGTTGGTTTGGTCGCCGGTATTGAGTGTGTTCGCCGGCTCGAACAGCAACACATGCGCCTCTTGGTCGGCTCGGGGCCGGTGCTCGACGCCTCGCGGGACGATGAGAAATTCGCCTTCCTGAATCGTGACCGTCCGGTCACGGAAATCGATATTCAAGACACCGG
>JBGTJY010000435.1:0-4598 GCA_041744855.1 Candidatus Hydrogenedentales bacterium | reverse complement strand
CTGGACGCGACCGGGTCGTTCGATCCGGACGGGGATTTGATTGTGTACTCGTGGGCGATCGACGCGCTTCCCGAAGGCAGTTCGGCGTCCGTCGAAAATGCGGACACGCCGAATCCGTCGCTGACGGCGGACTTGCCGGGGACGTACGTCATTTGCTTGACGGTGAGCGACGGGGAATTCGACGACACGGCCTGCGTGACCGTCACGGCGTTCGTCATCCAGGACTCGTGTCCGATTGCGAATGCGGGCTCGGACCAGGACGGGTCCGTCGGCGTCAAGGCGTTTTTCAACGGCGGACTTAGTTTCGATCCGCTGCCTGGGCCGTCGGAGCTCTCGTACTCGTGGGCGTTCGATGCGTTGCCCGAGAACAGTCTCGCTGAATTGGAGAGCACAGCGACGGCGTTGCCGAGTTTCACCCCGGATTTGCCGGGACTATATCGGCTCGTTTTGATGGTGTCGGATGGCGACGGCGACTGCGTGAACCCGGAAGTCTCGGTCGATTTTGTCGAGATTGACGTGCGATTCAATTCGCCGCCGATCGCCGACGCCGGCGCCGATCAGGAGCTCACGCTGGGCGAAGACGCGTTTCTCGACGGGTCGGAGAGCGAGGACGCCGACGGCGAGCCTGCGCCGTTGACCTTCACGTGGACGTTCGTGTCGATGCCCGAAGGAAGCGTATTGACGAACGACGACATCGTGAACTCCGCGAATGCGGTGGCGAGTTTCATGCCCGACGCCGGCGGATGCTACGTGCTGCGGCTCGAGGTTTCGGACGGCGCGGAAACTGCGGGCGACAACGCGATGATTTGCGTGGGCGACCTGGTGGAACAGGACGTGACGGCGATGATACGCCTGGGCACGTCGAACGGCCAGAGCGTGCGCGATCCGGAGACGGGCCGCGTCCATAGTTTCAAAGAATTGACGATTACAAATATTACCGACGTTGTGATAACGGATCTGTTGGAAGTAGTTGTGTCGATCAGCGCCGAAGGCCAAGGCTTCGTTCAGATGCCGGGCGCGGAGGGGGTCGACGAGAGCGGCAACTTCGTATTCGAACTCGTGGGCGGGCTTGGCGCGCACGAGAGCCTCGTTTGGCCCCTGGAATTCGAGTTTCCCATGGGAATCAGCTTCCGCTTCGGAGTGCAAGTCAGGGGTGTACTCTTTGAGCTGAATGAGGTAAACTAGTCGCGTGCGTTCCCAAATGGAAATTCGGGAACGAGGCGAACTAGGCGCTGCATACATCCCCCTAAATCCCCCTTCAAAGGGGGACTTTCTCGCGGGCTGAAGCCCGTGGCATGACGACATAGCGTGATCTTCGGCGGATTTTCGGGCTGCGTTAATCTGCTGATGCAAGCCACGCATGGAATATACCGCATCCTGGAGCGTACCGGACCGTTTACGAAAAGGGGTCACGGAAAACAGGATGAGACCTTGGGGGCAAGGCAAAGTCTCACCGCATCGGGCGCATTGCGCCTGGAGTGCGTATGCAGGCGAGATTGCCCTGCCTTCGCCGCGCGGACGCTGCGGTCTCGCGCGCGATGGGCTGCGTGGGTATGCCCCGTGTGGGTGTGCTCTGCCTATTCGCGTCGAACATTGTCGCGTCCGGCATTTTCCAATCGAACGTTGCGGCGCAACTTGCCGGCGACGAATTGCCGACCTTCGATGCGCGCCTCGAATCTCCCGCGCTAAAAGGTCGAACGCCTGACGCTGGGGCGCGTTCGGAATCGTCGCGGCGGATTTCCGCGTACGTGCCCGGCGCGATCGTTTCGTTCGACGACGCGCTGGGAACGCCGAAATTTGTCCGATCGACGGCGAGCTACTTGACGGGGCCAAATCCGTCGGGCGATTGGATGGCGGCGCTGGAAGCTTTCGTCAATGACTACCGTGAATTGTTTGGCATCGATACCTCGATATTGACGGAGTGCCGCGTCACCCGCGATCTCGTCGCGCGCGGCAGCGGCGTGCGGCAGGTGACGTTGCAACAACGGATCAACGACAGCGACGTCATCGGCGCGGAGCTGCGCGCGAGTTTCACGCGCCGGGGCGAGCTCATCGGCATTTCGAGCACGCTTATCGACGTGCCCGCGAAACAGGACGACGCCGCGACCGTACCGGTGGCGGGCGCGACCGTATCGGCGGCGGGCGCAGTCGAGCGCGGCGCGGCGAACATCGGGGTTGAGCTGAAGTCGGGTTTGCGCGAAGTCCGCGCGAAAAAACGGGACACGACAGCGTTTGCCGAGCACTCGGATCTTGGGGGCTCGGCCAAAGCGAGCCGGGCGTATTTTCCGCTATCGAGAACCGAAGCAGTACCCGTGTGGGTGACGGAAATCCCCGAGCCGAACACGGGGAATCTCTACGAGATCGCGGTGGACGCCGCGACGGGGGAGGTGCTGCACCGATGGAACCGCACGTCCTACGCCGGTACGCAGCCAGCCACCTACCGCATCTATACGGGGGATAGTCCGTCGCCGTATTCTCCGGGCAGCGAGATGCCGTCGAGCATTCAACCGCCGACCGTCGGCCGATCGCTGCGGACGCTCGTGTCGCTTGATTCCGCGGCTTCGCCGAACGGTTGGATCGACGACGGCGACAACCAGACGGTCGGCAACAACGTCGACGCGCACGCCGATCGCGACGGGAACAACGCGGCCGATTTGCCGCGGCCGACGGGCTCGCCATTCCGCGTGTTCGATTTTCCGCTCGACTTAAATCAGGCTCCGAGCGCCTACACGGGCGCGTCGGTGGTTCAGTTGTTTTACTGGAGCAACCTCGCGCACGACCGCTTCTATCAACTCGGATTCGACGAGGCCAGCGGAAATTTCCAGACTGATAATTTCGGCCGAGGTGGCGTGGGAGGGGATGCATTGTTGGCGGAGGCGCAAGACGGCGCCGAGCTCAACAACGCGTTTTTCACGTCGCCGCCGGAGGGCCAGTCACCGCGAATGGAGATGTTCGTCTTCAACGGGCCGACGCCGGATCGGGATGGCGGGCTAGACGGCGAAATTGTGATGCACGAGTATGCGCATGGCGTGTCGAATCGGCTGCACGGCGGACTTTCCGCGTTGCAAAGCCGCGGGATGGGAGAGGGCTGGAGCGATTTCTACGCGCTGTCGTTGATGTCCGAGCCGGGCGACGACCCGCACGGCAACTACGCGATGGGCGCGTACGCGAGTTACCAGTTGTCTGGATTGAGCCAGAACTACTACTTCGGGATTCGGCGTTACCCCTACTCGACGCGGCAGGACAGGAATCCGCTGACGTTTGCGGACATCGATCCCGCGCAGATGGGTCTGCCGCCTGGAATTCCGCGTTCGCCCGTCATCGCGTCGACGGCGAACGCGGTGCACAACATCGGCGAGGTCTGGTGCGCGATGCTGTGGGACTGCCGGGCGAACTTGATCGACACGATGGGGTTTGAGGGCAACGAACTGATGCTGCGGCTCGTCACGGACGCAATGAAGTTCTCGCCCGCGAATCCAACTTTCATCGAGGCGCGCGACGCGATCTTGCAGGCCGACGTTGCGAATCACGGCGGCGCGCACCTATGCGAATTGTGGATGGCATTCGCCGGCCGCGGGCTGGGTGCCTCGGCAATATCGCCAGGCGCGTCGACGACCTCCGGAGTGATTGAAGCGTTCGACCTGCCGGAAGACATTTGCGCATCGGAGCGTGGCACGGTGTGGTTCGACAGGGACGTGTACGCGTGCGAGGCGACGGCGCAGGTCGGGCTGTCCGACCGCGGATTGACGGGTGTCGGCGTCGTGATTGTCGAAGCATCGAGCGCAAACGGCGATCGGGAACTGATCGCGCTCGATGAGTCGCCGCTCGATTCGGGGAGGTTTGTCGGCACGATTGCGGTGACGGGCGAAGTTGGTGAGGTGGACGACGGCGCGTTGAATGTCACGGACGGGACGGCGATTTCGGTCGTCTACGAAGATGCGGATGACGGCAGCGGTTCGGGATGGACAGCGACTGCGGAGGCGCAGATCGATTGCGCCGCGCCGACGATCACCGACGTGACAGTGACCAGCGTGAACGCGATTTCCGCGTGGGTGCAATTCGCGACAGACGAGGCCGCGTCGGTGAGCGTGCGATTCGGGCCGGATTGCGCGGCGCTGGTGCAGGTTGCCGACGGGGCGACAGAGGTCTTGCACACCGTGCTGCTGAACGGCCTCGAACCGGAAACGGCCTACGCCTTCGCGATCGAAGCGGTCGATGCCGCGGGCAATACGGCGTTCGAAGACAACGCGGGCGCGTGCTTCGCGTTGACGACGAGCGCCCGGGCGGACTACTTCACGGAAGAGTTCGGCGACGCGGACAACGATCTCGGCGAACAGCGGCTCGTATTCACGCCGGATGCTGCATCGGGCGGCTACTACGTTTGCCGCGAAACGGTGGACGCGTTCGTGAAAGAAACCGGCGCGACGCGGCTTTTCCTGGGCGACGACGACTACGAGGAAATCGACGTGCCCGATGGGAACCGGGTGTGGTTGTACGGGCAGTCGTACGACGCGTTTTACGTGAGCAGCAACGGTTTCGTGACCGTTGGCGAAAGCGACTTCGATTATTCGGAAACGCTCGCGGATCATTTCGCGCGG
>JBGTJY010000434.1:0-2823 GCA_041744855.1 Candidatus Hydrogenedentales bacterium | reverse complement strand
ATGCCGGGCAGCACGCCCAGCACTCCGCCCTCGGCGCAACTCGGCACGAGTCCGGGTGGCGGCGGCTCGGGATAGAGACAGCGATAGCAGGGGCCATCCTTCGCCCCAAACACCGAGGCCTGGCCTTCGAACCGGAAGATGCTGCCGTACGCGTTTGGTTTGCCCAACAGCACGCAGGCGTCGTTGACCAGGTAACGGGTAGGAAAATTATCGGTGCCATCGAGAATCACGTCGTAGGGCTCGAATAGTTGAAGCGCGTTGTCGGAGCTGAGCGCCGTCTCGTAGGTTTCGACGTGCACGTTGGGATTGAGCGCGAAAAGGTGATCTTTCGCAGACGCCAGTTTCGACCGGCCGACATCTGGAGTGCCGTGCAGCAACTGGCGCTGCAGGTTGCTCATGTCGACGACATCGAAATCGACAATGCCGAGCGTGCCGACGCCAGCGGCGGCTAGGTAGAGTAAGACCGGCGAGCCGAGTCCGCCCGCGCCGATGAGCAGGACGCTCGCGGCCTTGAGCTTTTTCTGGCCTTCCATGCCGACTTCGGGAAGAATGAGATGGCGGCTGTAACGCGCGATTTCGTCTTTGCTGAGCTCGACGGAATCGGGGTCGATCGGCAAGCCGAATCCGAGAGGAGGCGGAGCGGCGATCGCGCCCCCCGCAACGGCAGGCACAAGCGTCACTTCGTCGCCGGCTTGCAGCGGCGTGTCGTTCGCGTCGAGCTGGCGAATGTTTTCGTCGTTGACGTAGACATTCACAAAATTACGGAGGCGCCCGTCTTCTTCGAAGAGGTGCGTGCGCAAATGGGGGTAGTTGGTCGCAAGATTGGCCAAGGCCTCCCCCACTTTGCGGCCCTCCACCACGACGGTATCCTGATTGCCGGCATATTGCCGCAACGCAGTTGGAATCAGGACTTTGATCGCCATTCTCTTGCTCCTTCAGCGGGGCTACGGTAAAACGCGGCGTTTACGGTGAAACAATCGCTTCTTCGTCGAATGCGGACCGGTCTTCTTTCATTACCCACGAGGTCATCGCATCGGACTTCTTATCGAGAATCGACACGATGACGTAAGAATAAAACGGCCATGCGTGGTCCAGGTCGTATTGCGAGGGCCGCGCGGGCGCGTTGGGGTGACTGTGATAAAACCCGATGATATCGAGGCCCTTTGCGCGCGCTGCCTTTTCGCCGCGCATGTAGGCGTCGGGGGTGATCAGAAACCGGTTGTGGCGCGCACCGTCTTCGCGATCGTTGTCTGCCCGTAACAATTCGCCGACGGACTTGGCCGCGCCATTCGCCTTACCCAACATGAAGCCACAACACTCATGGGGAAAGGTTTCTTCCCCATGTTGCCGAATGGCTTTTTGCTGGTCGTGTGTCAGTTCGATGCCCATAGTTTAATTGAAAGCGAATGGCCGAAAACCACGTCATGCTGAGCGCGCCGCGTCATGCTGAGCGCAGCGAAGCATCTCGTTAGCACCAACGACTCTATATTGTAACGAGTTTCTTCGCGCCGCTCAGAATGACTTTTTGGCCGGGGTTGCCTACTTGCGATCCCAAAACTGGAAGTCCAAATATTTGTGGCCACTGTCGCAGAGCACGCACACGACCACGCCGTCATCCAAGTCCTGCGCGAGCCGATACGCTGCGGCGACGCCGGCGCCTGCTGACGGTCCAACGAGCAGTCCCTCTTCGCGCGCGAGCCTTAGGACCATATCCTGGGCCGCTTCGGTGCGAATCCAAACGTTTTCGTCTGCGATCGCATCGTCGTAAATGCCTGGTACGATGGAAGTTGGAAGATGCTTCAAACCTTCGAGACCGTGCATCGGCGAATCTGGTTGAAAGCTTATCAGTTTAATGGTGCTTTTTTCCTCTTTTAAACGTCGACCCACCCCTGTAAAAGTCCCGGTTGTGCCCAATCCGGTCACAAAATGGGTGATTTCGCCGTGGGTCTGGCGCAGGATTTCCGGGCCCGTCGTGTAGTAATGCGCCTGCCAGTTCGCCGGGTTGTTGTACTGGTCGGGATAGAAATAGACGTCGGGGTCCTCGTTGTAGAGGCGAATGGCCTCCTCAATCGCGCCGTCCGAACCCTTGGTCGGATCGGTCATCACCAATTCCGCGCCGTAGGCGTGCAGGATGCGTTGGCGCAGCATGCCCATGTTCTTCGGCACAGCCAGCCGTACGCGGTAGCCCAGCGCCGAACAGATCATCGCGTAGGCGATTCCGGTGTTGCCCGAGGTCGCGTCGAGCAGAATCTTGTCCTTGGTGAGGCGGCCCGTCTGCTCCCCATCGAGGATCATGTTGAGCGCAGGGCGGTCCTTCACGGAGCCGCCCGGATTGTAAAACTCCGCCTTGGCGAAGATACGCACGGGCGCGACGTCCGCGGAGAGCTTGGTCAGCTCGAATAGGGGCGTATTGCCGACGGCTTCGATCAGCCGCAGCGCGCGCTCGCTACGCTCGCCGGCATGGGCGCTCTTTTCAGCTAGGGGGGTGGCGGCGGACATTACGGACCTCGACACTGGCGAAGATGAATGCACGTTGGAACCCGAAACCACGCAAAACGTGCGAATTAGGGATCATAGACTGGCCACGAGGTTTTCACAAAGTTTAGTGGTATGCCACTTAGGCTCAATTGAAATTGAATTTGCAATATTGTACAATTACTTGTACAACTAGCTGGAGTACGCGCACATGGAATCCATCGTCTATTCTGAAATTCGCCGAAGGCTTGCTGAGATGATGGACAAAGTCTGCGATGATCACGCCCCCGTGCTCATCACGCGGAAAAATTCTAGGTCCGTGGTGATGATGTCGCTTGAGGACTACGA
>JBGTJY010000433.1:0-3537 GCA_041744855.1 Candidatus Hydrogenedentales bacterium | reverse complement strand
GGCGCGTCGACCTTGCGCCGCGTCGACCTTGCGACCGGCGAGGTGGTGCAGAGCACGGTCCTTGCCGAAGAGCATTTCGGCGAAGGCATCGACGTCGTCGGCGATACGATCATCCAACTGACCTGGCGCTCCCACATCGGCTTCATCTACAACAAAGAGACGTTCGAGCCGGTCGGCGATTTCGAATACACGAGCGAAGGTTGGGGAATCACCAACGACGGCGAACGGCTCATCATGAGCGACGGCACGCCGACGATTCGATTCCTCGATCCGGAAACATTCGCGCAAATCGGCGAGATACAAGTCTTCGATACCAACGGTCCAGTGCGCCGTCTCAACGAACTCGAATTTATCGACGGCCACATCTTCGCGAATGTCTGGCTCACCGACTTCATCGCCATCATCGATCCGGAAACCGGCGAAGTCGTCTCCTGGATCGATCTCACGGGCCTCCGCCCGCAACAAACCCTGGGCGACGGCGACGCCGTGCTCAACGGAATCGCATACAACGCCGCAGAAGATCGACTCTTCGTAACGGGCAAACGCTGGCCGGCGGTGTTCGAGATCGACCTCGTGCCGGTCGAGGAGCTGGCGGAATCGGAGACCTAGTAGCGGTCATACATTGAGCTGCCATGGGTGCGTTAATGCCCATTAGGAGTTGCCTGATGTTCAGCGTTCGCTATGCCAAGTATCCTATCGCGTTGTTCGCAATTACGCTGTTAGCCGGAACGACTCACGCGCAGGAGCGGTAAAGTCGGGCGCCGTAGACGTCAGGTCCTCGGACAGTAAGTGCTTCCCCGATCTTTGGCATGGCATTTTTCTATGACAGCAGGGTGTCAATCGGAATCGCCATCTTTTTAGGATTGAACCATCCGCTCGCACGTTCCGGCTGGCTGCCAAATCGCCGCTACTATACCAAACGCTCCAGACTCGGTTTACGCAAGTATTGCAGCACCAAGCGGTTACAACCCGGCGATCCTCGGTTCAACGAACGTCAAATCGGCCACTCATCTTTATTGCGATCTAGCATCAAAGCTGCTATCGTTGCGGTTCTGCGGTTTTGCGGAGTTCACGCAGGGGAGGATTAGGGCATGCTGTTTTTCCGTCGTCAGGGCAGTTGTGTGCGTATTTGCTTGACAGTTCTAGCGATGTCAGCCGGGCATTTCGCATTTGGACCAGGCGCACATGGACCTATCGCATATGGACACAGTGCGGGAGGATTCCCACCCGATCTAGGCGTCGCCAAGATCAACAAGATGCTGCCCTCCACCGGAACCTTCACCAACTTCGAGACGGCCCACGTTCACCCGCTAGACCTGAGCCCGGACGGCTCGCTCCTTGCCGCGTGCAACACAGCCGACGGCCATCTCCAACTCTTCGATGTGAATGCGTCGACGGGCGCTTTGACCGCGGCGGGCGCAATCGCCGTGGGATTCGATCCCGTGTCGGTCCGGTTTCGCACGAACACCGAAGCCTGGGTCGTCAATCACCTCTCGGACAGCGTCAGCATCGTGGACGTATCCGCTCGCCACGTGGTAGCGACCATCGTGACCGACGACGAACCTGCGGACGTGACGTTTTTCGATGACGCGGGCAATGCCGCGCCGCTCGCCGCAATCTCGTGTTCCCGCGTGGATAAGATTCAGGTGTTCAACGCGAACACGCTCGCACTCGTCGACGAACTCGAGATCATGGGCGAAGACCCGCGCGAATTGGCGACGGACGGCACCAACGTCTACGGCGCCATCTTCAATTCGGGCAACAGCACGACGATCATCGGGCATGTCGGCGGCGCGACGGCGTTGACCCACGCGCTCAACCCGTACAGCGGCTTTAATCCGCCGTTCAACAACGGAATTCCCGGCACGGCGTGGGTGACGCCCGCGGGCAGCACCACCCCGGCGCAACTCACCACCGACGGCAAACCGCAGCCGCCGGTTACCGGCATGATCGTGCGCAAGGACTACAGCGACCTCTCTGGTGACGGCAAACCCAAGTGGAAAGACGACAACGGCGCGGATTGGACCCTCTTCGTCCGAGGCATCGGCGCGCCAGCGTCTCGGCGAGATGTCGGCTGGGACATGATCGACAACGACATCCTAGGCATGCGCGTCAATTCCGGCAGCGCATTGTTGAATGCCTCGTTCGGCACGGCGGGATACGTCGAGAACCAAATGAACATCTGCATGTCGCTCGCGCGCAATCCCGTGAACGGAACGATCGTGATGGTCGGCACCGACGCGACGAACGAAATTCGTTTCGAGCCGGTGTTGGCGGGCCGCTTCGTTAAAGTGTTCGTCTCGATTGTCGACGAGACGACCGGCAACGTCCTCGCGCGCGTCGATTTGAACGAAGAACACCTCGACGCCGCGCAATCCGGCCCGGGCACTGCCTACCAGGACGGCACTGTCGCGCAGGCCGAGCGCAACAAGTCCATCGGCGATCCGCGCGGCATTGCATTCAACGCGGCGGGCACGCGCATCTACGTCACCGGCATGGGCTCCAACAACGTCGTCGTGCTCGATGCAAGCACCGGCGAACGGCTCGGCGGCGTGGGCCACACCGTCAACGTTGGCGAAGGACCCACCGGCATCGCGCATCACGCAACGCTCGACCGCGCCTACGTCATCAACAAGTTCGGCGCCTCGATCAGCGTGATCGATACCGCGACGCTCGGTTCGGAAGCCATACTGCAGACGCTCGAGTTCTACGACCCCACGCCCGATTTCGTAAACGTCGGCCGCGTACATTTCTACAACACCCACCTCAACTCGGGACTGGGCCAGGTATCGTGCGCGTCGTGTCACATCGACGGCGCGATGGACCGCCTCGCATGGGACCTCGGCGATCCCCTCGCCGAGATGAAAGAAACGACCATGGTGAGTCTCGTTAGCCCGGGGCCGGGCGAGCACAATCTATCCTTCACGTCCGAAGCGTCTTTCGACGACTTTCATTTCATGAAAGGCCCGATGACCACGCAAACGCTGCAAGACATCATCGGCAAGGAGCCGCACCACTGGCGCGGCGATCGCGACGGCATCGAGGAATTCGCCCACGCATTTTCCGGGCTTCAGTCGCGCGATGCGCCGCTCGACGCCGCGTCCATGCAAGAGTTCGAGGATTTCCTCTCCACCATACATTTCACGCCCAATCCATTCCGCGCCATCGACAACTCGTTGCCCGGCGGACCAAAGTTCGTCGGCGCGGGCAACAATCCCACGCTGCCGCTACCCGGACATTTCACGAGCGGGCGATTCGCGGCCGAGGGGAATCCCCTGCCAAACGGCAACGCATGGCGCGGTTTCCAACTCTACGTCGACGGCGACCCGGATTTTGTCGATAGCCAACCTCAACTAGATGGTCCGTTCCAATGCGCCACGTGTCACGCGCTGCCCATGGGCGCCGGCTCGATCGACTTTTTCAACGGATTCACGTTCGTCAACATCCCACCAGGTCCCAACGGCGAAGCGCACCAGTCGTTGGTCTCGGTGGACGGCACGGGCGAGATGGCCTTCAAGACCGCGCCATTGCGCAACC
>JBGTJY010000432.1:0-3715 GCA_041744855.1 Candidatus Hydrogenedentales bacterium | reverse complement strand
GAATACCTCTCGGCCGCAGCGCCCCGCGCACAAGCCCGTCGATAGCCGGGAACGCCAATCTCCTAATTGGCGCGTGTCGATAACTGTTCACAGATGAACGACTCCCGCCGCCTGTGCTAAGATCACGCGCCTATGGCCACGGCGTTAAATCTGCAGTCGATTTATAGTTTGATCGAGCCCGAGCTGGCTGCCGTCCGCGCCGAAGTCCTACGCCACTGGACCGATGCTTTCCGGCTCGTGTATGGCCCTTCCGCGCCACCGCCCAAGCTCGGCGGCAAACTCCTTCGCCCCGCCCTGTGCCTGCTCTCCGCGGGTGCGTGCGGCGCCGACCGCTTACAACGATTCGTGCCCATGGCCGCCGCGATGGAGCTGCTCCATCTCGCAGCCTTGGCGCATGACGACGTAGTCGATCGCGCGGACCTCCGCCGGGGCGAAACTTCGCTCAACGCGCGCTGGACGAATCACATTGCCGTGCTCGGCGGCGACTATCTCGTCGCGAGGTCGCTCAGCGTCTTGACGCACTACGACCGGTGTAACGTCGTCGAAAGCGCGCTCGAATCCATCCACCAAATGGCCGAAGGCGAGCTCCTCAATTTCGGCAAGGAACACCTCGACGAGGAGGACTGCATTCGCCTCGCCGAAAAAAAGACCGCAAGCCTATTCGCGGTCTCCTGCGCGACGCCAACGCTCCTGGTCGATCCCCAGTATCGGGAAGCTCTCCACGCCTACGGTATGGGCCTCGGCACGGCGTTTCAGCTCATCGACGACCTGCTCGATCTCTCGCAGGACGAGTCCACCCTCGGCAAACCCGCATGCGGCGATATCGCCGAAGGCAAGTTGACGCTGCCGATTCTATATCTCAGAAGCGCGCTCGACGACGAAGGAAAGGTCCGCCTCGCTCAATCGACGGGGAGCGCGATCGATCCCGCGACACGCCAATGGATTCAAACGTCCTTCACGGAGACCGGCGCCAAGGAACGCGTGGAAATCCTCGCGCGCGAATTCGCCAACCGAGCCAAAGAAGCTCTCGAGCGCCTCTCCGAGACCCCCTACCGCGAAGCCCTCTCCGACGCCGTCGACTTCGTGCTAACCCGCGACAACTAGAGGCTATCCCAAACTCATTTTCGGTCATTCTGAGCGCGAGCGAAGAATCTCGTCGCGCCATTTACTGCGGTCATTCTGGGGCGGAGATTCTTCGCTCGCGCTCAGAATGACAGGCTCTTACTCGCGAAAAATCTCGCAAGTGTTCAGATACCGCAGCCCGTTGAAACCACCGGAGATCAACACGCTCCCATCGTCCAACACAATTGCGCGATGTCCATTACGCTGTTGTTTCATCGATCCCGTATCCGACCACGCCCCCGTCGACGGATCGTATATTTCCGCGGTCCGGCGTCGCCCCGCTGGCGCGAACATCCCCCCGGTCACAAGCACATTGCCGCTGCGAAGCAAAGTCGCCGTCGGACCCCACCGCGCTTCCCGCAACGGCGCTGCTAACGTCCACTTTCCGGTAACGGGATCGTAGATTTCTGCCGTCCCCAACTCTTTTCCGTCAATCGATCCGCCGCCCACAACGAGCACGTTAGCGCCCCGCAGCACGACCATGCCGAATGCACGCCGCTCCGCACCCATCGGTTCGGTCGTTGTCCATGCGCCCGTCGCGGGATCGAAAATCTCCGCACTCGCAATCACATGACCGACCGAAGGTTCAGCCGTTGCCCCACCGGCGACCAACACGCGGCCATCGTCCAGCAACACCGCCCGATGACCCGTCCGAGGCGTCGACATTGTACCCGCAGAAGTCCAAACGCCCGTTCGATAGTCATAGGTCTCCGCCGTCGCCGAGACAGTCTCCGGACCCCACGCGATCCCCCCGGTCACCAGCACGCGCCCATCCGGCAGCAGCGTGTTGGTCTGGACGCAACGCGGTTCCTGCATCGAGCCGGTCCCCGTCCAAACGCCTGTGGCCGGATCGAAAAGTTCCGCCTCATGAACAGATCGCCTGCCCGATCCGCTGCCCGAGATAAGCACCTTCCCATTCCGGAGCATGAGCAAACCACCCGGTTCGACACCGTTGCGCGGCACATGCAGCGAGCCCGTCGGCGTCCAGGTGTTCGAAGCAGGGTCATAAATCTCCGCGCTCGCGAGACTCTTCCCGTTCAGCGGATGACCCGTCACGGCGAGGATTCGACCGTCGGGCAGCCGCGCGAGTCCCGGATACTGACGGGTCTCGCTCATCGATCCCGCCGGCTCCCAAGTTCCCGCGGCCGCGTCGGCCGAGAGCACGACTCCGTAAAAGAACCCGAGCAAACAGAGGATGCGGATCATGAGTACGCGATCACTCGGAATGGCTCGAGGCCGTTTCTGAACTCGCCAACGGCAGCGTGAAGTTGAACCGAGTTGCGCGCTCCGTCGAGGCTACGCCGATCCGTCCGCCCCACATCTCCACCACCTTGCGCGCATTATAAAGTCCCAGTCCGGACCCCTTGGTCCCTTGCGTCGCTTCGAGGCGCACGAATCGTTCGAACAATTTCGTCATCGAATCTTCCGGAATGTTCGGCCCCTGATTCTCCACGCAGATTTCCGCTTCGCCCTCGCCGGGCCGAATGAAAACCTCGATCGGCGTATACGCCGTCCCGTACTTGACCGCGTTCGACAACAAATTGCGCAGCACGATCGCTACTTTCTCCGGATCCGCGTGCACCAAAGGCTCATGATCGAATCCGCGGCATTCGAACTGAACCATCATGTGCTTCTTCTTGAGGTGCGGTTCCATCTGCTCGAGAATCGGCTTGAGCACCATCGGGAAAACGCGAATATCGGTCGGAATGATCTGAATCTGCCCGCTCTCGATGCGCGATAGATTCAGGTATCGCTCGATCATCTCTTCGATGACCTGCGTGTTGCGCGTGATCATCTCCAGGCAATACTGAATCCCCTCGAGACTCCCCCGCCGCAGGTGATCTTCCGCGTATTCGACGGCCCCCATGATCGACGACAGCGGACCCTTAATCTCATGATTCGCCAGACGAAACATGTACTCGTACATCCGGCGGCGATGCGTCAGTTCCGTGTCGTCCAGCACGAGCAGTGTGAATGACCTGTCGCCAACCAGATTGTCGATCGCCTGGCCGCTGATTCGGAGATGATGCGTGTCGTCCTCGATCACGACGTCGCACGTGACGGAGAACTCTTCTTGAAATTCCAGCAACGTGCGGACGCGTTTGTCCAGTCGTTCCGGGAGATCGGTATCCAGCCGGCCGAAGCGTTGCAAGTATTCGAAAACGCTCTCATCCCGGCCCGGGTCGAGCGTCATGCCCAAATCGTCGCTCAACTCCGCCTGGATCGAATGACCGAGAATCCGCCCGCTCGAATCGAAGCGAACGCGATATTCGCGGCGCGACGCGTCGTCCTCAATCGCCTTGCGGCGCGGCTTTAGAAAATCGCTGCTCATGCCCACACTTGTACCGCGCAGCGCGCGTTATTGCAAGAAACACTTGCAATCCGAAGGCCTCGGACTTTCAGGTCAGGCTTCTTCCACCGCGCCCGTTTCGCGCACTACCGCGTGATACCCGTCGCTCGCTTCCGGCGCCAACAGTTCCGCTTGCCACCGCATCAGCGGCGTCTCATTCACGAGCGCATCCACCGAGATCGAATCCAGCCGCGCAATTTCCACGATAGCGCTGCGCGGCGCGATGACCGACGCAGGGAGCTC
>JBGTJY010000431.1:0-3492 GCA_041744855.1 Candidatus Hydrogenedentales bacterium | reverse complement strand
CCCCGTAATCCCCTGCACGATGACCTTCGTGTTGCTGTCGATGAGGATACTCATCGCACGGCTCCAGTCGAAGCGCCCCGCCCAATCGCCGCTGCGCGCGTCGCACCCGCTTCAAGCGTTGCCGCGGTCTCCAATGACGTACCCTCGAGCAACGCCCGCCCCTCCTTCTCGTTGGTACCGACCAGTCGCACGATAATCGGCACCGGCACATCAAACTCCTTTAACGACGCGAGAATGCCCCGCGCAATGTCGTCACACCGCGTAATCCCCCCGAATATGTTGACCAAAATCACCTTCACATCTGGGTCTTTCAGGATCATCTTGAATGCCGCCACCACCTTTTTCGGGTCCGAACTGCCGCCGACATCCAGGAAATTCGCGGGGTCGCCGCCGAAATGCTTGATCGTATCCATCGTCGCCATGGCCAGCCCCGCGCCATTGACCATGCACCCGATCGTCCCGTCGAGCCGTATGAAACTCAGCCCCGCTTCCTTCGCGTCGAGTTCGTCCTTATCTTCCGAATCCATGTCGCGCAACTTCGTCAACTCCTCATGACGAAACAGCGCGTTGTCATCCAAAATCATCTTCGCGTCCAGCGCGATCACGGTCCCCGCCTTGTCGACGATCAACGGATTGATCTCGATCAGCGAAGCATCGACATCGTGAAACAGTTTGCCGAGCTTGACCATGATCTCCGCCGCCTGCTCCGCCTCGCTATCCGCGTCGAAGATCTTCCTCGCATACGGCAACAGCGACGCCTTGGTCAGTTTCGGCAACTCCTTCGCCGAGACCTCGTGCCGCAGTATTTTCTCCGGATTCGTCTTCGCCGTTTCCTCAATCTCAACGCCGCCTTCCGCGCACCCGACGAACACGACCTTCCGCGCGCCACGGTCGATCAGAATGCTCAAGTACACTTCCTTTGCGATATCCGCCGCAGGCGTCACCAACAATTTGTCGACCGGCAACTCCTTGATCGTCAAATTCAGGATCGCCTCCGCCTTCGCGCGAACCTCCTCCTGCTTCGTGACAACCTTGACCCCGCCCGCCTTCCCGCGCCCGCCCACATGCACCTGCGCCTTCAACACGACCGGCATCCCGTACTGCTTCGCCGCGATGACCGCCTCATCCGCAGTCGTCACCATCATCCCCTCAGGCGCGGGAATCCCCGCAGCCCGAAACAATTCCTTCGCTTGATACTCATGCAGTTTCATGATCCCTCGCTATCGTGAATTCTTCCGCTCGCGTTCGTCCGTACTACAATCCGTCAACTTTTCCGTTTTTTACCAAGAAATTCATCCCTCAAACTGTCGTCCCCGCAGAGCGGGGACCTCCTCACTCCAAAATGCTGCCTATCCGTGTACATCGGCGCCTATCGGTGTTCATCTGTGGTGAATAATTTCCCCGTGATCCCAGTGGTTTGATTGTGGACCTACCGCACCAACACCGGCTTACCCCAACACCGCCGCGAACGAATCGCATCCAACGAATCCTTCACGTCCTCATACGGATACTCTCGATAAATCACCGGCTTGATCGAACCCCGCTCGTACATCCCATACAATGTCTCCTGTATCCGCTCGACATACCCCCAATCCCGAACGCTGTACGTCCCCAGAAACACGCCGCTCACTTCGATGTTCTTCAACAGCAATCGGTTCGTCGCGAGCTCCGCAATCCGACCCGACGCAAACCCGATCACCAGAATCCGCCCCTCGAAATTCATGCACTTCGTCGACTGATCGAATGTGTCGCCGCCCACCGGATCGTAAACCACATCCGCGCCCAGTCCGCCCGTCAGTTCCTTCACGGCCGGCACAAAATCCTGGTCCTTGTAATTGATGACATGGTCCGCGCCGGCCTGCGTGCAGATATCCAATTTCTCCGAGGAGCTGGCCGTCGCGATCACCGTCGCCCCCGCCCCCTTCGCGAGCTGGATCGCCGCTGTCCCCACGCCGCTGCTCCCCGCGTGCACGAGCACCGTCTCGCCCGCTTTCAGTCGACCGCGCCGCATCAACGCGATGTACGAGGTCTGATAGTTGATCGTGAAACAGGCCGCGTCCGCGTAGCTCATGCCGTCCGGAATGCGATACGTCCCAATTTCCCTCGCGAGCGATCGCTCCGCCCATCCGCCGACCACGTGCACCGTCACCACGCGATCGCCCGGTTTGAATCGGCTGCGCGGTCCCGCCGCGATCACTTCGCCCGCCGTTTCCATACCCGGTGTGAACGGAAACGGCGACTTAATCTGGTAGATGCCCGAGATGTTGAGAATATCCGCGAAGTTCACGCCCGCCGCGCGCACCTCGATTAGCGCGTCCGACTCGCCCATCACGGGCTCAGGCAATTCCTCCCACGCAAGGCGCTCCGCATAGGGGCCAAACTCGCGAACAGTCCAGGCGCGCATCGGCAACGAAAGTGGTTCTAAAATTCCCCCTTTGAAGGGGGATTTAGGGGGATGTTCACGTGTGCACGAACTCCATCCGTCAATTCGAGCTTGAATTTCATCACGTTAGCGCTTTGTGTACGAACGAATCGTCGGGCCGGTATAGATCTGCCGCGGCCGATGAATCTTCGGCCCCTCCTCGCGCATCTCTTTCCAATGCGCGATCCAGCCCGGCATGCGGCCCATCGCGAACATCACCGTGAACATCGGCACGGGAATCTTCATCGCGCGATACAAAATCCCGCTATAGAAATCGACGTTCGGATACAAGCTACGCTCGATGAAGTAATCGTCCTTCAGCGCGATATCTTCCAGGTTTTTCGCGATATCCAGCAACGGATCCTTCATCCCCAACGCGGCCAAGACGTCATCGCAAGACTTCTTCAATATCTGCGCGCGCGGATCGAAATTCTTATACACGCGATGCCCAAACCCCATCAGCCGCACGCCGGACGACTTGTCCTTCACCTTCTGCATGTGGCCCTTATAATCGCCGCCTGAATCGCGAATCTCCTCGAGCATCTCGAGCACAGCCTGATTCGCCCCGCCATGCAACGGCCCCCACAACGCGCACACGCCCGCCGCCATCGAGGCGTAAATGTTCGATTGGCTGCTCCCCACCATCCGCACCGACGACGTGCTGCAATTCTGCTCGTGGTCGGCGTGGACGATCAGCAACATGCGCAACGCCTCTTCCAACACCTTCGGCGGTTCATACTCTTCCACGCGCGAACCGAACATCATCCGCAGGAAATTCGCGCAATAATTGAGCTTTTTCAGCGGATACACAAACGGAACGCCGATCGACCACTTGTAATAAAAGCCGGCAATGGTCTTAATCTGCGCGATCAGACGAACGATGTGCGTGTCGATATCGTCTTCACTGCTCTCCGGGTAAAACGAGGCCATCGACGCAATCAGCGAAGCCAGCATCCCCATCGGGTGCGCGTTCAACGGAAAATGGTCGATCAGTTTCACCATCCGCTCGTGCAACAAACTGTGATCGCCCAAATCGTTGCGCCACTTGTCGATTTGTTTCTTGTTCGGCA
>JBGTJY010000430.1:0-7287 GCA_041744855.1 Candidatus Hydrogenedentales bacterium | reverse complement strand
AGGGACGCGCTCCCGCGCGTCCGGGTTCAACTCAACACCTGGAGAAACCAACTCGGACTACTTTACTCGCATGCAAGTAAAAATCGCGCTTATTCAAGAACACATCTCTTCGAACGTTGACGAAAACATTCAGGTCGGGATTAAAGCCGTGCGCAAGGCCGCGGAAGCGGGCGCACATTTGGCCGCGTTCGCGGAGCTTTCTTTTACGCCGTTTTTCCCGCAGAACAAGCGCGATGGCTCCCGCCTGCAATTTGCCGAGACGATTCCCGGGCCGCTGACCGATCGCTTCGCCGCGCTTGCGAAGGAACTCGGCATTGTCATCGTGATCAATCTCTTCGAAGAGGCCGCCGGTAAGACCTACGATTCCTCGCCTGTGATCGACGCGGACGGCTCCATCGCCGGCGTCGCGAGGATGCTGCACATCATGGACGGCCCGGGATTTCGCGAGCGCGACTACTATCACCCCGGCGACCAGGGCGCGCTCGTTTGCGACACGGCGGCGGGCCGCATTGGCGTGGCGATTTGTTACGACAGGCATTACCCCGAATACATGCGCGCGATGGCGCTGAAGGGCGCACAACTCGTCGTCGTTCCCCAGGCCGGCACCGTCGGCGAATGGACGGATGGCTTGTTCGAAGCGGAACTCCAAGTCGCCGCGCTGCAGAACGGCTATTTCACGGCGCTCGTGAATCGCGTTGGCAAAGACGGCCAGCTCACGTTTGCAGGGGAATCGTTCGTGACCGATCCCTCGGGCCGAATCCTCACCCAGGCGCCGCGAGGCGAGGACGGTACACTCTACGCCGACCTCGACTACGACTTGATCGCGCAATCGCCCGCCAAGCGGCATTTTCTGGTGGACCGCAGGCCCGAGATTTATCCGCTGGCTTAGCGCATTACCTCCGGGCGCGCGGTCAGGACGACGCGGTCGCCGACTACGCGCAGGTCTTCGAGATTCGTGAAGAATTCGCGCGTGCCGTCGTCTTCGAGACTGAGGGCATCGAGGCGTTCTTGCAAGCGGCGCGTAAGCCAACCCGGCGCGTTACGGCCGGAGACGACGAGATTCGAGATGCCAATCCGCAGGCGGCCGTTCTCGATCGCGAGATTCAAATTCGCGGTGCCATTGACGAATCGCCCGGCGAACGGTCGCCAGATACCTTCGGCCCATTCCGGATCGATGCGAAAACTCATCACGCTCGAAACGACGCCATTCACAATGGTCACCGTTAGCCGCCATTCGTTCTCGCCTTCGCTCCAGGCATCCTCGAGCAACGCATTCAAGTCATCCTGATTCAGTTCGAGCGTCGGTTCACTCGGAACGGTGCCCTCGCGCACGGCATCGACGAAGGAGTCCACGCGGGTTTCCAGTACTTCGCGTTGCTCCTCCGCGAGCGGACTCGACGGCGTCCACGCGACGCGCGTTGTGGTGAAATTCTCCGCCATGGTTCGCATGAGCGGCGGCACGAAAATCGCCCGAACCACGAGGCCGAGCATCAGCAACCCGGCCACGCCGAGCGCGGTAAAGAGTGCCGCGTTGAACCAGAAACCACGAGGACTCGAGGTCCGACTCTTTTGAGAATATTCAGGCATCGAGTTCAGGCTAAGGAAGGTATCGAGGTGTGAACCAGCACGCGCGTCCGGTTTCACAATGAAGTATGTCCTCGCCTCGCGGGACGGATCAACGGCTGCTGTACATTCCTCGCGGCGGTGGATTAGGCTTTTCCAGGCTGCACGGAGGAATTCTCGATGGCGGAAAAAGTCTACGACGCGATCGTCGTCGGTTCGGGCGCGACGGGTGGTTGGGCCGCGAAAGAACTCTGCGAGGCCGGCATGGAAGTCTGCATGCTCGAGGCCGGCCGCGCGCTCGATCCGAACAAAGATTTCAGCGAACACTCCGCGCCGCACGACATGAAATACCGCAGCCTCGGCAATCAGCCAGCCCGCGAGGCACGCCGTCCGATTGGGTCGAAGTGTTATGCCTGCGAAGAGACGAACGAGGAGTTCTTCGTCGACGAAACGGAGAACCCGTGGACTACGCCGTCCGACAAACCGTTCTGGTGGATTCGCGGGCGGCACGTCGGTGGCCGCACGATTATGTGGGGCCGGCAGTCGTATCGGCTGAGCGACTACGACTTCAAAGCCAAGAGCCACGACGGGTACGGCGACGACTGGCCGATCAGCTACGCGGACATCGAGCCGTATTACGAGAAGGTCGAGCGCTTCGTCGGCATCAGCGGGCAGCGCGAGGGACTCAAACAATTGCCCGACAGTTATTTTCTGCCGCCGATGTCGTTCACCTGCGGTGAGGAAATGCTGAAGAAGGCGGTCGACGGCATGGGACGGCGCATGACCATCGGGCGTTGCGCGGTGAACACGCGCCCGCACCAAGGCCGCGCGGCGTGTCACTACTGCGGGCCGTGTCATCGCGGCTGCAGCACCGGCTCGTACTTCAGCAGCCCGGTCAGCACGCTCCCCGCTGCCGAGAAGACCGGCAAGTTCACGCTGATTACGAATGCGGTCGTGCGGCACGTGACCACGAACGATCGCGGTCTCGCCGATGGCGTTTTTTATTTCGATCGCGAGACGCGCAATAGCCGCGAAGTGAAAGCGAAGACCGTCATTCTGTGCGCATCCACGCTCGAATCGACGCGCATCCTGTTCAATTCCGCGAACGACCAATTTCCCAACGGCCTCGCGAATTCGAGCGGCGTGCTCGGCCACTACCTCATCGATCACTTCATGTATCCCGGCGCCACGGGCGTGTTGAAATCGCGCGCGGGCTCGAAACGCGAACTCGCGAATCGGCCCAATGGCATCTACATCCCGCGATTCCGCAACATCGACACAAAAGATTCGCGGTTTATTCGCGGCTTCGGATACCAGGGCGGTGAAAACGTCACCGTCTACGAACACGCCTTCGCGATGAAGGGATTCGGCAAGGGGTGGAAAGACGCGGTCGCCGATCCCGCCAACACCGAATCCACCGTGCGCCTAATCGGTTTCGGCGAGATGCTCGCGAAATACGAGAACCACGTCGCGCTCGACGAATCCAAGCGCGACGCGTGGGACATCCCCGTGCTGCGCATCGACTGCGCGCAAGGCGACAACGAGAAGGCGATGTCGCTCGACATGCGCGATTGCGCCGTCGAAATGCTCGAAGCCGCCGGAGCGGAAATCACATCAACCAACACGACCTACCCACCGCCCGGATTCGCGATCCACGAAGTCGGCACAGCCCGCATGGGCACCGACACAAAGACGAGCGTCCTCAACCAATGGTGCCAAGCCCACGACGTAAAAAATCTCTTCGTCATGGACGGCTCATGTTTCGTGTCAATCGGCTGTCAGAATCCAACGTTGACGATGATGGCGCTGACAGCACGGTCATGCGAGTATTTGGGCGGCGAATTGAAACGGGGAACGCTGGCTTGACGGACCTGGGCCCGACATCAAAGGCGAGAATGTGGCCTGTAGCGGGTCTAATGGTGTGTTCGTTCCTCTGGAGTTGGTCGGCGCATGGCGCCAGGTTGGATCCACGTGTTTTGGCTATGAAGCCAGCCGACGCCATCAACGCGGCTTGGCACTCGAGGGAACTTGATAAATGGGAAGAGACAACACCGAGCGGAATGCGCCATAAAGTCCAGGGCTTATTTGGCGTGCCAGTATCGTACGAGTGGACCTATGTGGGCGACGATGGCGGACGAATCCTTGAACCACACTTTCCTTTTATCATTCGGGCTGACGATACACTCCATGACGTTCTTGCTCGAATCGATGAAGTGTGTGGGGATCTGCTGAATGTAGAGTTGGTTGACGGAGTGATCTGTATTCGGCCACCTTCGGAAGCCACTGGCACTTTCAGCTCCTTGGAATCACGGGTGTCTTTCGAAGTAACGAATGTATCGACGTGGGAAGCTTTGAAACAATTGAGCATGGCGATAAACCGATTGTCCGACAATGTGCGCCAATTCCAGGTTGGCCCACAGGCACTCGACATGGGCGGAACTCCTCCGGATTTGTTCATGATTGACGATTCGATCAGCTTCGTCGCAGCCAACGATTCGGTACGTGACGTTATTTTAGATATTGTTCGGAAAGCGCCGCTTCCTATCAGCTACCGGTATCAATACTATCCACCATCCGAGCCCGGAAGTCGGAACGGCGAGGACTCAATTTGGATAGACGCCTTTCTGGACGGTGAAGTCTTCGCGTGCGAAGAATGTCCCCATCCAAGGTCCATGCGTTGGTGGGGCATGCAAATCGTTGAAGGGATGCTGTATCGAAATACTCAATTTCTGTGTATTGTCGATGGGCATGAGATCTTGTTACGCATGGACGAGATTTGCGCACGATTCGGAACATTGGTCGAGATCGTGGCCCGTGGACGAACTCAGGACGGCATCATCACCGCCGATTGGCTTCGCGAAACGTATCCTGTAAATGAAAATGATGATGGTCCAGAGTATATCGATCTGACTATTCCATGCGAGAATCTTGGATTCATAACGGAAACAAAGAATCCCTAACGAGTCTTTGACGAAATGCTGAGACGAAGGTCCTGGAATCGAAGATGACTGACATCATTTCACGCAGAAAAATGCTGGGTATCACTGCAGGCGCTGCCGCGGGCGCTTCGTGGGTGTTTGCGCTGAATGGGAGGCGCGAGGTGGTGCTCGCCCAGTCCGACGGGACCGCTTTTGCTCCGACCGTCCTCTCCCCGGATCAACTCGAGGCCGTCGCCGCGCTGTGCGATACGCTAATCCCCAAGACGAACACGCCCGGCGCCCGCGATGCCCGCGTGCACGAGTACATCGACGTGCGCCTTTCAGGACGCTACGCGGACGAACAACAGCGCTTTCTCACCGGACTCACGTGGCTGGAAGAACGCTCCACCGCGAAGTACGGCAACGGCATTTCCAAATTGAGCGACGCCGATCGTATCGCTCTCCTCGAAGAGATCAGCGACGAACACGACACGTTCGCGGACGACTTGAAACCCGGCGCGGCGTTTTTTGTCGAGCTCAAGGGAATGACGATTCACGGCTACTACACGTCGCGCGATGGCCGCGTCGAGACGTTAGGGTTGCCGGACCATCTCGGCATGCAGCAGTGGGTCGGCTGCACGCATGCGGGTGGGGAGCATTAGTTCACATCAAGGTCGCGAAGCAGAGCTTCGGTGACAAGTGCGTTCCCAAATGGAAATTTGGGAACGAGGCCGAATAAGGTGACAAGTAATTTTTAAGGAGCTGCGGACATGAACTATACCGAGATCATTTACGAGGTTAGCGAGCGGATCGCCACGATCACGATGAATCGGCCGGAGAAGTTGAACGCTTGGACCGGCGTCATGGAGTCCGAATACAAGCAAGCGATGGCCGATGTCGAGAAACGCGACGATGTTCGCGTCATTGTCGTGACGGGCGCGGGCAAGGGATTCTGCGCAGGGGCGGACATGAACATGTTGTCCGCCATCGGCCAAGGCAAACACGACGTGCGCCAAGCAGTCTCCGACCGTTCCGCGTCGGGAAACGGCTCGGTGCGCGCGGACTACTCGAAAAAGTATTCGTGGCCGTTGGCGGTGGAGAAGCCCATCATCGCGGCCATCAACGGTGCGGCAGCGGGGTTGGGCCTCGTGAACGCGCTGTTTTGCGATTTACGGATTGCGGCCGACACAGCGAAGTTTTCGACAGCGTTCGCAAGGCGCGGGCTCATCGCGGAGCACGGCATTTCGTGGATGCTGCCGCGTATCGTTGGGATCGATCACGCGATCGATTTGCTGTTGTCGGGCCGCACGATTCTTGCGCCCGAGGCGTTCGCGATGGGCCTCGTGACGAAGGTCGTTCCGGCGGCGGAACTGATGCCAACGGTCCGCGCCTACGCGAAAGAACTCGCGACGTGGTCCTCGCCGCGCTCGACGGGCGTGATGAAGCGGCAAGTTTACGCGGCGATGTTCAGCGACCTCGGCACGGCGATTGACGTTGCCGACGAAGAAATGTTGAAGAGCCTTGTGTGCGACGATTTCAAGGAAGGCGTCAAGTCGTTCATTGAGAAACGCGAGCCCGCGTTCACCGGGAAGTGACCCGCGCCGAATGCGCATTGGATTCTAAGTAGTTGCCATGCTGACCAAACGCGTTATCCCCTGTCTCGATGTCGCGGACGGCCGCGTTGTCAAGGGCGTCCAGTTTCTCGATATGCGCGATGCGGGCGACCCGGTCGAGATTGCGCGCCGATACGACGCGGAGGGCGCGGACGAGATCGTCTTCCTGGACATCCGCGCCTCGACGGACAATCGGGATACGATGCTCGACGTGGTCCGCAAGACCGCCGACGAGGTGTTCATGCCGCTCTGCGTCGGCGGCGGAATCCGCAGCATCGAAGACATCCGCGTGCTCCTCAAGGCCGGGGCCGACAAGGTCTCCATCAACACGCCGGCGATTCAGAATCCGGATTTCGTGGACCAGGCGGCGAAGCGATTTGGCTCGCAGTGCATCGTGGTGGCGATTGACGCGAAGCAGGTCGACGGGCGCTACATCGTGAAGAGTCACGGGGGCCGCGATGGCGGGCGAGCGACGGAATTAGAGCCGATCGCGTGGGCGCGAGAGGTAGAACGGCGCGGGGCGGGCGAGATATTGCTGACGTGCATGGACCAGGACGGCACGAAGTCGGGCTATGACATTGGGATGACGCGGGCCGTGGCCGACGCAGTAGGCATACCGGTGATAGCTAGTGGCGGCGCCGGCACGCTCGAGCACCTGCGCGAAGCCCTGATGGAGGGCGGCGCGGATGCGGCATTGGCGGCGTCGATTTTTCACTTTGGCGAGTTCAGCGTTCGCGAGGCGAAGGCGTATCTCGCGAGTGCTGGTGTGGCGGTGCGGAATTGAGTGGCGGTGGTGCCGGTTAAGCGCAACATCCCCCTAAATCCCCCTTCGAAGGGGGACTTTATTGAGGAGACCAGCGAGATGCCGAGCGCGTTCGCGATTCGATGGCGTCTCTGGTCGCATTCCTGAGCCCGTCCTGGGCAATTTAGTATTCTTTCCGAATTGTTTTGGTTTTCAATCCGTCATTTTTTCCCGGAGTTCCGTCACGATGAATCTCAAGGACTGCGTAAAGTGGGACGCGAATGGTCTTGTTGCCGCGATCATTCAGCACGCCGACACGGGGCAGGTTTTGATGCTCGGGTACATGAATGCGGAGTCGCTCGAGCGGACAGTCAAAGGGGGCAAGGCCTGCTTCTGGTCGCGGTCGCGCCAGGAGTTGTGGCTAAAGGGAGAGACCTCGGGCAACACGCTG
>JBGTJY010000429.1:0-1756 GCA_041744855.1 Candidatus Hydrogenedentales bacterium | reverse complement strand
GGCATCGCTGGCTGACGCTGCGGTTGCGAGCGAATCCATTGGTCGGTGGTCTTGCCGAGCTGCGTTTCTTCCCAAGTGACGCTCAGCGGCGAGCTGGTCCGCACCTTTTTACCTGGTTTGTGGATAACCAGCACGGCGTTCTCCTGCCACTGCTTGCGAAATTCGGAGATCGGCATACGCACATTCCCGCGGATCGGGTCGGCCACGTACACCCAGTCGCCATCGGTGCCGCGGTAGACCACAAAGTGGTCGTGGCCTTCGGGCTTGATGCCGACGACCACGGGCACTTTGATCTCCATCAATTTCGCGAATGTCGTTTTGCCAACGACTGCTTGATAACCGGCGTCGACCGCTGCCCGCCGCAGGTCGCTGATCGCCAGCCCGTTCTTGATGCGATCGATGATTTCCTCGTCCGTCAGGATGCCATCGAGGGCTCGCAGAAACACGTCCTCGTCGACGTTGTCGCCCCAGTAGTATTTGCAGATGGTCGCGAGCGCGGCGGCCCCGCAGGAAAAATCGCGCTTCTGCATAACGATATTCTGGCGCTTGATCTCCCGCCAATCGCGGACCCAAATGCGAAATGTGTGCTCCGGATCGCGAATCGGAGGCGTGTAAGACGGCGGTTCCTTCTTGGCTTCGGCCGCCTTCTTTTTGGCGTGCTGATGACCGAGATGCGTATTTTCGGCGGCGGATCCCAGATTCGTGTTTGCGATGCAGATCGCGGCCACGAGCCACAGCAAGCCGGAGAAGGGCGTGTTTTTCGGAATCATGGTCGATGTCCTTACACAGATTGCGAAAAAGACGTCCGTCCCCTGTTCTAGTAGGTGTATTGGATGCCAAAAAACGTTGAGATCGCATCGTCGGTGAGCCCGAATTCCAGAAACGGCTCGATATAGCGCTCGCACGGCTTCGATATCGTAGCCGACAGGCGCAGCGACATCGGTTCGGCGTTGGTGCCGAAGCGACGATTGCGATTGATGCGAAACTCCTCGAGATAGGAGCCGAAAAACCGCGTGCTAAGCGTGATTCGCTCGTTGACGGCAAAGCCAACGCCCATCTGATAGTTGTATTGCATGCCGGGCTCAAATTCGGCCCCGAGGAACTCCCGGGCGAAAAGATGTTTGATTCCCACGCCATAGAAGATCACGACCGGATCGTACGGCTGAATACATAACAAATTTCCGGCGACCGACCAAAAACCCTGGCCCAAAGACGGCGCCGAAGGCGCGAAACCGATCGCCCCGATAAATGGGTCACCGCCGGTCGGAGCGATACCGGAAACGGTGGCGATGACGTACGGCCGATTGACCGCGGCCGCGGCAAGTTGCGCCGTCAGGCCGAAGTAAATGTCGCCGAACCCGCCGTCGCTTTCAAAAGCGTCGAACGAATCGAGCGCGATCTGGGTGTTTGACCAACCCACCGAAGCGCCCACAAAGCCTTGCACTTTGGGCAACAGGCCGACGCGATATTCGATCGGGACCGTTACCTCTCGTCCGCGGAAAACAACTTCGTCTACGCCGATGATGTTGCCAAACTGATCGGTGATTAGGATCGGAAAATCATTTTCCGTATACAGGTACTGCAATCCGATGTCGCACTGCGACTCGCCCGGCTTGAGAAGCACCGTTTCTGTCCGAAGAAACTGCAGCGACGTATCCTCCGGCTCCGTGCCGAGCTTTTCGGCTCCGGCAAGCGATTTATCCGCGTCTTCGCCGCCCGCCGCTGCCGATTCGTTCTCGAGCGCTTCACGCTCTTC
>JBGTJY010000428.1:0-4602 GCA_041744855.1 Candidatus Hydrogenedentales bacterium | reverse complement strand
CCTGCACGTCACCCAAGGTTGGGCCGTGGGCGAGGCGGCCTATCGCCCCCTCGGCGCGATGGCCAGCGCGGACGGTTTGCGCATTCTCGTTCGCGGCGTACAGACCCACGCGGCGCAACCGTGGATGGGCGTCGACCCGATCGTCGCCTCGGCCCAAATCGTCACTGCGCTGCAGACGATCGTCTCGCGCCAAGTCGATCTGACCCAGGGTCCGTCCATCGTAACCATCGGAACGATTAACGGCGGCGTTCGCGGCAATATCATTCCCGATCAAGTCGAAATGACGGGCACCATCCGCGCCTTTGCACCCGAAACGCGGGCGAAAATTCACGAACTTATCAAAAAGATCGCCGAAGACACCGCATCAAGTTTCGGCGCAACCGCGGAAGTAACGATCGAACTCGGCGTGCCAGTAACGATGAACGACCCCGAACTTTCTGCAAAAATGCGGCCAACGCTCGAACGCGTGCTGGGCGCCGAAAACATCAAAGACGCGCCGCCCGTCACCGGCTCGGAAGACTTCTCCTACTTCGCGAATGAAATCCCCGGCCTCTTCTATTTCCTCGGTGTGCGCCAAAAAGAAATCCCGCGCGAGGAAGCAATCCCGAATCACAGTCCCTTCTTCGGCGCCGACGAAGCCGCGCTCGTTCCTGGCGTGCGATCGCTTGCTTCGTTGGCGTGCGATTACCTAGTTGCGAATCAATAGCGGGCCCCATCGTGTACACGCTGACATTTAGGATCGGAAAATTCCGCGATCCCGAAACGGGCCTATATGAATCCGTTTGTGTAGAGCTTGGAACCGCGTCGTGCGGCACTACAATTGAGCAGGCGCTCGAGAACATTCGAGAAGCATGCGAACTGGAACTCGACACATTTCAAACCACGACTGAGACGATCAAATACTTAGAGACGCACGGCGTTAGGGTACTCCAAGACGGCGACGCCTTACCCTAAGCCAACCCGAGCAATTTCGCGGCGTTGGTGTAAAGCCACTTCTCCAAAATTCCCGGCTTCAACGGTAGCGCCTTCAATTCATTGATGAGCTCTTCCGGCTGCCGCCCGATCAGAAATGCCCCCGTGCCGTACACGATTTTGTCCTGAATCGTCGTCTGCCCATATTGCAGTAGCGGCTCCCACCCAGCGCCGGGCGTAGCGAAATATCGCGGGCGGTGAGCGCCAAGTTCAAGATACAAATTCGGGTGTTTCCATGCGAGCAAACACGCATCGAGCACCCACGGATAGCCAGCGTGACTCAGGATCAGTTTCAAGTCCGGAAAATCGCACGCGACCTGATCGAAGTGACGGGGATGACCCAAATCGCTGTGGCGGCAAGTCGTCCAGTTCGCCGACGCATGCACGCTCACCGGCACGTTCAACTCGACACATTTCGCATAGAACGGATAGTAACGGCGGTCGTCCGCGGGCAATCCGATCATGAACGGCCGCAAACTGAGTCCCCTGAACTTTCGGTCGCGGATCCACGACTCGAATTCGCGTACGCCGTCCGTCCCACGAAAAATGTCGACGCCGACAAACGGAATAAACCGGTCGGGATGGCGTTCCGCGATCGGTGCGATGCACTCATTCGTCACAAACGTATCCCCGGCGCTGGACTTCTCGTCGAAGCCCGTAATGAGCGTTTTCCGAACACCCGCCCGATCGAGCGCCGCGAGGATCGCGTCATCGTCCGCCGCCATGTTCAACGCGAGTTTCCGGAATGCTTCGGTCGATACATCTGTCTTGAAAAACACGCGCAGATAGCCAAGCTGCGGTTCCGGATAATGATCCGCAACATGCGCCATGATTTCCCGCGAAGGGACGATGGGCGACCACATGTCGATGACGGGCGTCATTGCACTCCTCCGTGTTTCGCCGCGTGCTCGAATCGTTGCGCGAACGTCTCGGCCTCAGCCGGGCTGATCCATTCGATGCGAGTATCCGCTCGAAACCACGTCAACTGGCGTTTCGCGTAGCGGCGCGTCTGTTGCTTAATCAGCTCGACCGTTTCCTCGCGGCTGCGCCCGCCCCGCAAGTGGCGGATGATCTCACGATACCCGAGCGCCCGCAAGCGCAACAGGTTCGCTTCCTGTCCCCCGCGCAGCAACGTCTCGACCTCCTCGACGAATCCCGAGGCGAACATCGCCTCCACGCGCCGATTGATGCGTTCATACAATTCCGCACGAGGCCAGTCGATTGCGATCTGAAGGCACTCGAGCGGCGCTCGAATCGGCTGCTGCTCCGCGTGATGCGCCGAAAACGCTTTGCCCGTCAGCTCGTATACTTCCAACGCGCGAACGATTCGCCGCAAATCGTTCGGATCGATCTGCGCGGCATATGCCGGATCGATCGCAACCAAATCTCTGTACATCGCTTCTGCGCCCACCGACTCCGCGCGCTCAGCCAATCGCGCCCGCAGATCCCCCGAGGCCGAAGGCCCGTCGATCAGCCCATCGATCAGCGCCCGAATGTAAAGCCCCGATCCCCCGACAACGATCGCAACCCTGCCCTCCGCATTCAGCCGATCGATCACAGGCCGCGCGATTGACTCGAAGCGTCCCGCCGACATCGTTTCACCCGGATCGAGAAACGACACGAAATGATGCCGCACGCGCGCCAGCTCGTCCGCCGACGGCGCGCCGCTCCCAATTTCCATCCCACGATAAAACTGCATCGAGTCCGCAGAGACGATTTCCGTATCGAGCGCCTCCGCAATGTCGATCGCGAGCGCGGTCTTTCCGGAAGCGGTGGGGCCGACTACTGCGATGATGTCCGGGCGCGAATCATGAAGGAATTGCCGGGGATCACGCGGCATATACGGGATGGCGCGATTCGTCCATCGATTCCCGAAAGTAGGGATTCCGGATGGCGCTCTCTTCGACCAAATCGACTCTCCTGCCGAATAACTCTTCAAGCGCGAACGACAGTCCGAAGTATCGGCGCTTACGCTCGATCGGAGTACACGGCTGCAACTCGAGAACTAGATCGATGTCGCTGCGCGCTTCGTCGAATGCGCCGTTCGTAGCTGATCCGAATACGTCCAAGCGCTTGACGTAATATTTCCGGCAGAGCGCTTCAATCTCAGCCTGGAATTCGTCGGTAATCACTGCCGCCTCCGGAAACTCTTCTCCATCTGCGTCAGCGTCAGCTCCGTGATGATGGGCCGCCCGTGGGGGCAGGTATACGGCGGGCGCATTCGGCGGAATCCGTCGAGCAGCGATTGCTTCTCCTCCGCGCTCAGCCGGTCTCCCGCTTTCACCGACGCACGGCAGGCTTCCGTCGCGAGTCGCAGAAAATCCGACAGGAAATCCTCGCGATCGAAGAGATTTCCCTGGCCGAGCTCGTCGAGAATGCGGTAAATCGCGTCAGCCACTTTGGATTCTTCGTACAGATGGCAGATCGCGGTGATCTGAAACGTCGTGCCGCCGAACGCCTCCATTTCGATGCCGATCTTCGAGAACAGTTCGAGATTCGATTCGAGCAGTCTCGCCTGCGCGGGCGGCACGTCGATGAGCAGCGGCACGGCGAGTTGTTGCGCCTGGTACTCCGCGTCCTGCAAATCCGCGAGTAGATTGTCGAAGTTGAGCCGCTCGTGCAGCGCATGCTGGTCGATGATCAGCAATCGGTCCTCCTCCGGCACGAGTAGATAGGTCTCGAACAATTGCAGCGGTTCCGCGCGCAGATGGCCGACCGCGCGATATACCGCCTCGGGCACCGCCTCGCCGACCAAGCTCACGGGAAACTCGACTTGATTCAAAGCGGACGGCGGCTGTTCGGCTTTAAGTTGAAACGCCGGCTCGAAGGCGCGCCGATGTTCGCGGGGCTCGGGAACGATCGGCTGCTCGGCCGGCTCCTCGTGACTGTTCAATCGCGTTGGGGTCTGCGGCATGTCGTGTCGAATCGGCGGCGCCCAGCTCCGCGTCGTCTCAAAACTCCCGGGCGTCTCACTGCGAGCCCCTGGCCGTGCGGGCAACTGAAGCGTCGCGAGCGTCGCGCGCACGACGTCACGCACGGCGTCCCGCGCTACGCGTTCATCGCGAAATCGCACATCGCGCTTCGCGGGATGGATGTTCACATCGGCGAATCGCGGATGCGTCTCGACGAGCACGACCCCGACGGGATGGCGCCCGATAGTGACCAAACTCTGGAAGCCTTCCTCGAAGCCATACTGCAGCGAACGGTTCACGATTGGCCGCCCATTCAGGAAAAAGAATTGATGCGAACGCGACGACCGGGTCAGCGCCGGCGTCCCAATGAGTCCGCGCAACGTAAACCCGGCCTGCTCACCATCGAGATCGATCATGTCGCGGACGTAGCTCAAACCCCAGATCAGCGCGATCCGTTCGCGTAGGCTCGTCTGCGCCGGGATGTCGAGCAGCATCTTGTCGTTGTGCGTAAATTGAAACGCGACGCCGGGATGACTGATCGCATGCCGCTGCACCACGTCGATGCAGTGACTCAGCTCCGTCGTGATGCCCTTGAGAAATTTCGCGCGCGCGGGCGTATTGAAATAGAGCCGGTTGACCACCACCCGCGTTCCCGTCGGCGCGCCGGCCTTCGTCACCTCGCGCAGGATGCCGCCTTCAATCTGAACGCGCGTGGCTT
>JBGTJY010000427.1:0-5528 GCA_041744855.1 Candidatus Hydrogenedentales bacterium | reverse complement strand
GGTCATCGCCGAGCGGCGGACGATACCCGAGCAGTATCTCGTGCACATCTTGTTGCAGCTTAAACGCGCGGGTCTCGTGCGGAGCGTGCGTGGGGCGCGCGGGGGGTATCTGCTCGCGAAATCGACCGACGAGATTACGCTGCGCGACATCGTGGCGGCGATCGACGGGCCCGTAATCGATCCCTTGCCGGTCGGCGGAAGCGGATCGGAGGAACTCGAGCCGGTTTGGCGCGAGGTGGCTGCGGGCGTGGACGACGTGTTGTCGCGCGTGACGTTGCGCTCGTTGTTGCAGGCCGCGCCGCAGGCCGACATGTATTACATCTAACGCGACGAGGATTCGTACGAGCGATGAACGTCATACCGACAGTTGAACGTGTGAAAGCACTGCTCGAACGCCGCGACTTCGGCGCGGAAGTCACGGTGAAGGGATGGGTGCGTAGCCGCCGCGACTCGAAGGGGGGCTTTAGTTTTATCGAGGTGAACGACGGCTCGTGCCTCGCGAGTATCCAGGTGGTTGCGGAACAGGATTTGCCGAATTACGAGTCCGAGGTATTGCGGCTTTCGACGGGATGTTGCGTTAGTATCGACGGCGTGTTGCGGGAATCGCCGGGCAAGGGCCAGGCCGTGGAGATTTTGGCGAAACGAGTCGAGGTGCTCGGATGGGTCGAAGATACCGAGGCCTATCCGCTACAGAAGAAGCGGCACTCGATGGAGTTTCTGCGTGAAATCGCGCATTTGCGGCCGCGCTCGAACACGTTCGGCGCGGTGGCGCGGCTGCGGAATTGTCTCGCGATGGCGACGCACGAGTTTTACCAGGACCGCGGGTTTCTCTATCTGCATGCGCCGATCATCACGGGCAGCGATTGCGAGGGCGCCGGCGAAATGTTCACCGTGTCGACGCTGGACTTCGATAAGCCGCCGCGCGGGGCCGACGGCGCGGTCGATTTTCACGAGGACTTTTTCGGGCGGCGCACTTCGTTGACGGTCAGCGGTCAGCTTTCGGCGGAGACGTACGCGTGCGCGCTGACAAACGTCTATACGTTCGGCCCGACATTCCGCGCGGAGAATTCGAACACGTCGCGCCACCTCGCGGAGTTCTGGATGATCGAGCCCGAGATGGCATTCTGCGATCTCGAGGGCAACATGAACCTCGCGTCGGATTTCATCAAGCATTTGTTTCGTGCGGCGCTGGAGCGGTGCCCGGAAGATATGGCGTTTTTCAACCAGTGGGTCGATACGACGACAATCGAAACGCTTGAGCATATCGTTTCCACGCCGTTCGAGCGCATGAGCTACACCGAGGCAGTCGACGTGCTCAAGAAATCCGGTGAAGCGTTCGAGTTTCCGGTCGAGTGGGGTCACGACTTGCAGAGCGAACACGAGCGCTACCTCACCGAGAAGCACTTGAAGCGCCCGGTCGTCGTCTACAACTATCCGAAGGCGATCAAGGCGTTCTACATGCGCGTGAACGATGACGATAAGACCGTCGCGGCGATGGATGTGCTCGTGCCCAAAATCGGCGAGATCATCGGCGGGAGCCAGCGCGAGGAGCGGCGCGACGTACTCGAACGGCGCATGGCGGAATGCAAACTCGATCCAGCCCCGTACTGGTGGTATCTCGATCTCCGCCGCTACGGCACCGTGCCCCACGCGGGATTCGGCTTGGGCTTTGAGCGGACCGTGCAATTCGCCGCAGGAATGGCGAATATCCGGGACGTCATTCCGTTCCCGCGGACGCCGAAGTCCGCCGAGTTCTAAAAAGATCTGTCCACAGATTGCGCAGATTTGCACAGATTAAATAGTTAAACAATTCTGTGTTAATCTGTGCAATCTTTGGACCGATTTACTTGGCAATGGGTTCGGATAGATTTGGCGGGGGGACTTTTGCGGATTTGGCGGATTTTTTCGCGGCTTGATCGCGGGCGTAGACCACGACTCCCGCGCCGAGCACGACGAGTTGCGAAATCCAGAAGGTCATCAAGGCGCCCCAGATGCCGCTGGTGAAACCGTAGCTGTGCAGGCCGACACCGAGCAGGTTCACGCCCCACCACGAGAAGGCGACGACCATGCCGTTCATGATCGCGCACATGCTGATGCCGAGGTCGCGGATGTAGCCGCCCATGCGCGCGTGCAGAATCGCGAGATTGCCGAGCACGATGAGGAGCGCGCCGTTTTCCTTCGGGTCCCAGCCCCAGAAACGGCCCCAACTGTAGTTGGCCCAGATGCCGCCGAGGACCGTGCCGACGAACGAGAACAGGAGGCCGAAACATATAATGCCGTAGACCATCTTCGTTAGGGTCTTGTAGAACGACTTGTCGTTTTTCTTGAATCCGACGAGCCTGCACAGAATGTAGACGATGCCGATCGCGCCGCCGAGTAGGCCAGCAGCGTAGCCCGTCGTGACCGTGGTGACGTGCGTCGAGAGCCAGAAATTCGTATCCAAGACTGCGACGAGGCTGGGCATGGTGTCCTGTTTGTCGCTCATCTCGTATTTGTAGGCGAGAAACATTCCGAACGCGCCCATGAAAGCGGCGATAGCAATGCCGATGCGCTGGCGGTTGATGTACTCCATGATCAGCGCGACCAAGACGATCGCGGCGGTGATAAACAGAATCGTTTCGTACAAGGTGCTGATCGGCGGACGGCTGCGGATGATGCAGCGGTAGACGATCCCGGTGACGAGCAGTCCCCACGGGATAAGAATCGCGACGACGGCCGCGCGGTTGAGATTCTTGCTGCCCATGAACAGCCACGAAACCATGACGAGGATGGACGAGAGGACGAAGAGCCACTGCGCGAAGAAGAAGAACTTCGCCTTATAGAAGGAAATTTCGATGGGCACTTTCGCGTAGTCGCCGCGCAATTTCGCCTGGCTTACCGCAAGATCGCTAAGCTTTTGCACGGCTGCTGGGAATGCGATTTTGTTGTCGAGGGATTGCGCCACTTCCTCGAGCGCGCGGACGTACACGATCTCGCTTTCAATGGGCTCGGCCTGCGAAAACATGCGCGACATCAAATCTTCGGGCGTGAGCCATACCCCGTCCTCGTTGTTGGACGGCGGAATCAGCGCGAGCGCGTTCCGTTCGACTATCGACATGTAAACTCGATCGAAGAACAGTTCAAAACGCTCTTCTTCCTGGCGGACCGTGGCGTCTTCCTCCGGGGACTTCTCCTGCTCGCGCAACGCCAGGATTGCCTGGACGGTCTTTTGAACTTCGTTGCTCTGTTCGAGCAAATCGCTAAAGGCCAATTCGGTCTTGCCGGGGAAGATACGATCGACGAGACGGCTGCCCTCGGTTGGGAAGGGTTGGCGTGCGAAATCGAAATAGTGGATTAGGCGTTCATAGTCGTTCACGTTGTGCGCGAGGATCAGGACCATGCGCTGCATCGTATCGCGATTCTTGTCCTCGATCATCGAGTAATCGCGGGCGAGCTCGAAGAGTCGTTCGCGCGTCGCAAACAGCTCGTTGTAACTGTATCGATCGCGCGGTTTCTTTGCTGCGCCGCCGATCGCCGTCACGACGTCGGAGTTGTCGACCAGGAATTGCTGGTAATCCTTCGTCGCCTCGGGATAGAACAGGCAGTCGAGCAGCCACTCCATGGAGTCGATTTTCGGGATTTCTTTGCGCGTGAAACGCGCCATGGTCACTTCGCCGCGTTCCATGTCGTGCAGATCGAGCGAGGATTTGCCGTTGAGCTTGAGCAGCTTAAATTTCGCGAGCGTGCTCAACGGTTTGACGCGGCCGCCTTCCTGCACGGGGATGCGCGAGAAGGCTTCGATGGTCGCGTCGTCCCATTGCCCTTTGCTGAAATTTCCCGCCGCGAACGCTGGGCCGGAAACGAAGGCGGCGCCAGAAACGACGACGACGCCAAGCAGCGTCGCGCAGATTCGATGAAGGGAAGGTGTCATGTCGCCAGTCGCCTCTTGTTTTCCGACGCGATGTAGCCGGCCAATTTTTGGAGGAAGTGAAACAGCAGTCCCGCGCCGATGACGATGCACGCGTAGAGCGGCCAGTGGTCGGATGGATTGCGCCACACCGCGAGTTGCGAGTAAAGTTGATCCGAGTCGAAACTTGATCGCCCGAACGATTCCTGGAAAAAAGTGTAGCCCTTGTGCCTCATGGGGGTGTTCATATAGATGCGGACGCGCTCGCTCGAGCTGCCCTCGATTTTCGTGATGACGCTCTCATAATTCGAGGCCATCGTGGTGCCGGGATGTACTTCGTGAATGAATTCGTCCAGCACGACGGTGAACGGCACTTTCCAACGTTTACGCGAGAAGTCGGCCATCCAGGTTTCGCCGTTCGCGGTGAACGACGCCGGCTCGACGGCCATTCCCCAGAGGATCGCTTCCGAGGTCTCGCCTGTCTTTTTGTCTTTGAACGTCGCGTACGCTCCCGGCATGTTGCGCGAGGCTTCGGTGTCGCGGTCAATGGTCTGCAGGAAATAGCCGTCGATCTCGTGCACCTTGCCTTTCATGGCCGGGCCGACCGGCAGCGGCTGCGTGTTCTCGCCAAAGCCGCTTAGCGTCACTTCGAAAGGCAGGTCTTCGGCGTAGAACGTACGCGATTCGCCCGGGTCCAAATCGTCGAAGAGTTCCTGCGGGATCAGGTGTATCTTCGCGGTGTTCGGGTCGTGAATCTCGATGTTCCACTCCGTGTAGCTGACGAACTCATCGGAGCTTTGCGATTCGTACAGCGTCATGTGGCCGTTGTCGGCGATCTTCCAAGTGATAAGTCCGCCGAGGAGCATGAACAGAATGCCGACGTGGGCAACGATGATGCCGAACGTCACCTTTTTCTTGCGGATGCGGATGAGCCCACCAATCGTCAGGTTGACTGCGAACAGCCCCATCACCAGAGCTCCGCCGGGCAACGGGATCGGGATGCCGTACAAGTCGTAGACCAAGTAGAACGACTCGAAGTATTTCTGTTGGACATAGTAGAGGCCCATGTCGACCTGTTCCAAGGTCCCCAGAAATACCAAGAGGAACATGAAGAGGAGCAAGACGATCGCCGTGCCGAACGACGAAAAGGTTTCTATGATTTTTTTAATGATTTTCATAGGTCTTGGGTCATATTTCAATCGTGGCACGGGCTTACCAGCCCGTGGGCGCTTACGGGCTGGAAGCCCGTGTTACGATGTACTTTACCGTGCTACTCGCGTTTCAACGATTGGCAAAACGCGATGAATGCGTCCTTCTGCTCTTGAACTTTTGCCGCGGGGCCGGTCAATTTCACGAAAACACTGCCTTCATTCGAAATCCACGCCACGCCAAGCATCGCCTGGTCGGGCTTCTGCTCGCCTTGCATCGTCGTGAAATCGCCTGAGGTCTCGACGAGTCCGACCTCCTTGCCGAGCATCGAAATTTTCGGTAGCGCGGCTATCTCTTCGTCGCTGAGGCCGGGCTTGGCGAATTGTCCGAGCCAACGGTTGATGTTGGGGCCTTCGCCGCCGGCCGATCCGCCGAGCAGGGCGATGTAGCACTCTGCGTTAGGATCGCCTTCGATGAAATACGTCACGAGCCG
>JBGTJY010000426.1:0-2560 GCA_041744855.1 Candidatus Hydrogenedentales bacterium | reverse complement strand
GAGGCCGCGAAAGCCGCGAACAAACCCGTGTTGATCGATTTCTACGCCGATTGGTGCGGGCCCTGCCGCATGCTCGACCAACAAGTTTTCCCGGACGAGAACGTGATCTCCGTGTCCAAAGACTACGTTGCGATCAAAGTGAACGTCGATCAAGAAGACGACATCGCGCTGGCATACCACGTGCGCTCCATTCCGCGAACCGTAATTTTGAACGTCCACGGCGAGATCGTTGGCGATCAGATCGGCTTCATGGGCGCGGACGAATACGCTGCATTCCTGAGCGCCGCGAAAGATTACGCGTTTCAGAAAGTGGATGGTATTAAAGTAACCCTCCCCGAGAATCCCGGTGCGCCGGAATTTCAAGTCGACGCCGCAACCGCCGAAGACGCGCTCTGGGAATTCATGGCGCACGCGGACCCGGCGCTTCGCGAGAAGGCCCGCGAACAACTCGTTCAACGCGGCAACGAAACCATCGACCGTTTTCTAGCCCACGCGACAACGGCGCAGTACCTCGGGATGCGGCTCGCGGCCTACGAAGTTATCGCACAGATCGGGCGAAAAGACCTGGAAAACTTCGATCCGTGGCAGACCCCCGCCCACGAATAGCAAACTACTCCCCCGCCAAATTCGTTAACTTCTGTGTTTTCTACGAAGAAGTTCACGTCCCACGCAGGTCGTCCTAATACTTCCCATGCTTCTCATACGTCCCAAAAAATTCAACATACTACAATCCCCCAACTTCATTGGTCTTTTCGAGGAATCTCTCGTTCACCACTTCCCGAGCTTTCCCCCCACTGTCGTCCCCGCAGGCAGTAGGGCTGTTGAAAAAGTCGGTACCGGCACTGCGCGATCGGAGACGTCACCCAAAAACTCCGTCATTCCGAGGCCGCGCGCCTTTCAAGCATTGCGCGCGGCCGTGGGAATCTCGACTTTTTCAACAGCCCCGCAGTTAGCGGGGACCTCCTCACTCCAGCACCTCACTGCGCCTCAAGTCGCCACGGTTTCGATGGACAGAATTGCGGCGTTCAGTACGCGCTAGTCGGACATTCAACACGAAGGCCAGTTCGAGAATGCCAAGGATTCGACATACCAACGTGGCCAACCCCGCTGGTCTTACTCTGGTCGAAGTCATCATCGCCATCCTGGTGATCGCGGCGTTGGTGGCGGTGAGCGTGATGGTCCTCAATCGGCGCGAACGTGCCCGGCTACAAGCAATCGCGGACTCGGAACCCGGCAAAATATTTCGCGTCGAGTGCGCCCCGGATAAAACCTCATTCGAGATGAACGAGATGATTACGCTTACGGCACATTTGACCAATGCATCAAAACACAAATTGAACTACGGGATTATGGCCACTGAACCGTCGTGGCTAAGACTGAAGGATTCAAGGGGCGAAACCGTGGATGAGGCATGGACCCGCCTCATGTTCGTCGACGGTTACGAAGTCGGAGATGTCGGCGAGACGACTTACGCCGACGGGAGCGTCGGATTGATCGAGCTGAGTATCGAGGTCTCGAAAGGTTCGCGACTGAAGTTATCGTTCGAGACGGCGGACGTGCCCGAAGGGACCTGGACGGCCGAATTGTGGTTGGACAACTGTGCCGATCACTCTTCCCCCTACCCGCCAGGCAAGTCGACCGCTCATCACGTCGTCTCGGCGCCGTTTCAACTGACGGTGCTACCCGAGGCCAATTCGCCATGATCGGCCGATGAAAGATCAGGACGGGGAGCAACTCGAAGACGCGCAGCTATAGTTGACTGGCGCGCCCTGCGCCACGGCATCCTTCACGCCAACATCTAGCGCGACCGCCCGCCCTTCGACTTTTCCATCATCCCGGCGAACCACTCAAACAAATACCGGCTGTCATGCGGCCCCGGCGACGCCTCGGGGTGATACTGGACCGCGAAGAGCGGCAACGTCTTGTGTTCAAACCCCTCGACGGAACGGTCGTTGAGATTGATGTGCGTAATCCGAATTTGCTCAGTGTCGATCGTATCCGCGTCAACGGCGAAGCCGTGATTCTGCGCGCTGATTTCGACGGCCTTGGTCGCGTTGTTGAAGACGGGCTGGTTCCCGCCACGATGGCCGAATTTCAGTTTGAACGTCTTCGCGCCAAGCGCCGCCGCGAGCACCTGATTGCCCAGGCAAATGCCAAACGTGGGCATCGCCCGCTCAGCCAACGCGCGCAACGTCGGGTGGAGGTACTCGAGCGCCGCCGGATCGCCGGGACCGTTCGAAAGAAACACGCCGTCCGGATGATGCGCGAGGATCTCGTCGATGGTCGAGCGCGCCGGCATGACGATTACCGTGCAGCCCACCGTTTCGAGCAGCCGCAAAATGTTGTACTTGATGCCATAGTCCAGCGCCACGACGCGATACTTGCCCTTGAACGACGGATTCCACTCATACGCCTTATCGACCGTGACGGAATCGACCCAGTCCGCGCCGCTCATATCCGCCGAGGCTTTCGCTTTCGCGATCAAAGCCGCATGCGATTCTTCGCGCGTCGTGAGAATCGACTTCATCGCGCCCAGCGTGCGGATGTGCTTCGTAATCTT
>JBGTJY010000425.1:0-4132 GCA_041744855.1 Candidatus Hydrogenedentales bacterium | reverse complement strand
AGCGCGACTATGGAATTCGCGTACAAATTGTCACCGTGTCGATCGCCGCCAAACTTGTCCGCATTCGGCGCGCCCGTCGCAATATAAAAAATTCCATAGTGTTCATCGAGCGCGATCGGCGCCCAAGGATTGCACCCGGCGCGATTTCTCCAGGAATCACCGACCCAAGTGTCATTGCCGAATTCACCGGGCTGCGGCACGACGTTGAACGTCCAGAGAAGCGCGCCCGTCCGCGTGTCGTATGCGCGCAACGGCACGTAGTGCAACTGCTTCGACGACGAGTCATCAATGCCATACGGTTGCACGAGCACATTTCGATAGATCGTCGGCGGGGAACTGAGAAACAGATACTCGCCATCCTCCGGCAGCCCGTCGCGCAGATCGATGTGCCCCCGATCGTCGAAGTTCGGGTCCGGCCGATGCGTCGCGACATCGATCGAGTAGATCCGGCCATCGCGCACTGGCAGGAAAATGCGGCGTGCGTTGGCGTCTTCCCAATACGTCACACCGCGGCTCGCGAGACCGCCCGCGCCCGTTTCACGTTCGCTCAGCGGCGGCGTGGGGGAGAAGCGCCACAACTCATTCCCGGTCGTCGCGTCAATCGCGATCAGGCGCGAAAACGGCGTGATGATGTACATCACGCCATCGACGACGATCGGCGTGCACTCGGCGTAATGCGCGGAGCCTCGCGCGATGTCGCCGGTGCGAAAGGTCCAGGCCCGTTCGAGGCGTGAAACGTTGGTGGTGTCGATTTGGTTTAACGGGGAGAAACGTGTGCCGGCGGGATTTTGGGCGTAGTATGGCCATTCGGTGCCGGGATCGGCGGCCTGAGTGCGCGAGGCGAGGGAGAGGAGGAGGAAGAGGATGGGGAGGACGGCGGTCGACCGTCTGGCACTGGGTGGCGTGATCGAGAAAGAGAACGAGTACGAGAACGATGACGAGCACGATGACGCGGGATCGGCAAGGGGACCAAGCATGGCGAAACTGTAGCATGCTTGCGTCGGTATTTCTCCGGGCTTGATTGCTGCTCCGGCGAATATTAGGCTGGGTGCGGGTGTAGTGGGGTTCGTGGCACGGGCTTCCAGCCCGTGCGTCCGCTAGACTGTGGGTTGCGGGCAAGTTGACGGGAGAAATGCATGCCATCGAACAAACCAGAGGTGATCGGTCCGGGCGGATTCGGCCCCATCAAGTTGCCGAAGTTCAACATCGGGATGCCGGCCCGGTTCAGCTTCTTCGCGATCATCGGCATCGTCGTGATCGCCGCGCTGGCCATTCTCTACAACGTCTGCTTCATCTACATCCGCCCGTACGAGGTGGGCATTAAGCAGGTGAACATCGGCATGAATCCGGGTATACGAACCAAGGTGTATCCGCCCGGTCTCGCGTTTCGAATTCCCTTCGGGTTCGAGGTGATTCACCGATTCCCGCAGCACGTCCAAGTCCTCGACCTCACCGAGGGCCAAATTGACAGGGACATGCCGTCCTACTCGCGCGAAAACGCCACCATGATCCAGACCTCGGACGGATTCTCGGTCGATGTCGACGTGTCGATTCTGTACAAGATCGTGGACCCCTACAAAGTGATCACGACCTTGGGCCCGGGCGAACAGTATTTGTATCAGGGAATTCTCCCGAAGGCGCAACCGGTGCTCAAAGAAGCGCTGGGCGAACTGACGACGGAGGATTTTTACAACAGCCCGCTGCGCACTGAAAAAGCGGACCGCGCGCGCGAACTGCTGCACGACGATCTCGAACCGAAGGGAATCGAAGTCGAGCACGTGCTCGTCCGTTATTTCCGATACAGCGACGAGATTCAGAAGAACATCGAGGCGAAAAAATTGCAGGATCAGATGGTGTTCAAGAACCAGTCCGAGGCGCGCGCCGCGATTGAAGAGGCGCACGTGAAGAAGGTCATCCAGGAAGGCGAGGCGTTTGTCGCGGTGGCGCTCGAACAGGGCAACGCCTATAAAGTGGAAAAGGACGCCGAGCGCGATTTGTACGTGCGCTCCAAAACGGCCCAGGCGGATTTGCTCGTGCAACTTGCCGAGGCGAAGCGGACCGAACTGCGCAACACGGCGATGCAATCCGCCGGCGCCGAGCGCGCTGTGGTGATGAAAATGGCGGAAGTCTTGCGCGGGTTGGATACGATTATCGTGCCGACGGGCGGGCCCGGGGGAATGAATCCGCTTGACCTGAACCAAATCATGAACATGTTCGGCGCGAACAACATTCCCACCGAACCCGCCGCGGAACCCGCAGGCGAAGTCGCTGCGTCCGAGACCTTCCAACAACTTTTCGGCGGCGCCACGAAGGAGGAGAATTAGATGAACTCCGCGACTCGAGCGCTTTCAGTTTTATCCGCCGCGGTCCTGCTTGCGGGTTGCCTGCCGTATTCCACCGACACGACCGAAGTTGGCGTGCGCACCAAGAAGGCGTTTGGCAAAGGCGTCGTTGCCAAGGAATATCCGCCGGGCACGACGAACTTTTTCATCCCGATTTTCAACGACTGGCACACTTTCGATACTCGGTTGCAGAATCTGGAAATGACGCATTCGATCGATCGCGGACACGGCGGGGAGCGCGACGATTTGACCTTCAAGACGATCGACGGAAACGACATCAGCATGGACGTCATCGTTTCGTATCACATCGTTCCGGCAAAGGCTCCGTACATTTTGCAGCACGTCGCCACGAACGACGAGGAACTCCGCGAGAATATCGTGCGGACAATTGCGCGCAGCAAACCGCGCGACATTTTCGGCGAGTTGGATACGGAAGATTTCTACGTCGCGGATCAGCGGAGCAAGAAGGCTGAAGAGGCGAAAACGCGGTTGAATGAGATACTCGAGCCGTACGGCGTGATCGTCGAGCGCGTGAGCACGGTCGACTATCGGTTCAATCCGGAATATCAGAAGGCGATTGAAGACAAGAAAGTCGCCGATCAGCAGGTCGAGAAAAACAAGTCGCAGGCCAATGCGGCGACGGAAGAATATTTGAAAAAAGTCGAAGAGGCCAAAGGCGAGGTCGCGAAAATGACGGCTGAGGCCGACGGCGAATTCAAACGCGCGAAGATCGAGGCGGACGCCTATTTCACGCAGCAGGAGCGGCTCGCGGAAGCCACCATGGCGGAGGGCAAAGCCGAGGCGGAAGGCATCGCGAAGATGAACGAAGCGCTATCGGGAACGGGCGGCGAGGCCATCGTGAAGCTCGAGATCGCCGAAGCGCTGATGAACAAGCGCATCATCATGCTGCCTATCGGCGGCGGCGGGCTGGATGTACGGTCGACGGATATCAATTCGCTGTTGCAGCTGTTGGGCGTGCAGTCGATCGCGCAAACGACGCCGCGATGAAACCGTCACCATGGTAGGCCACTGAAGGTTGGAGGTGGAAGGCGCTATCGCATCTGGCTTACCAAGATTTTTCCCTCAAGCACATCTTCCGCCGAAATCAGTTCGATTTCGACGTCATTTTCATTTTTGGCGCGAGCCACTTCTTCGTGTGCGCCCTTACTGAAAGAGAGTGCGACGATTATTCCGCGCTTCGAGCGCTCGCGCTGCAGGACTCCGAGGAATGCATCGATGACCGGGCGCCCGACGCGCTCCGACTGTTTCACTTGGATCGGATTGTTTTCCAGGAAACTAAATCCATCAATGCCCATATCGGCGATTTTGCGCGGACTGTGCTGGCCGAAGATCGAGGAAACCGACCAGTTTTGAAATTCCTGCCATGACATTGACTTGAGGTCGTCAATGCCACGCGCGAGCCCATGCACTTCGATAGTTCCAATGACGGAGGAAAGTCGATTCCGAACGACATTGATCGCCGTCTGTGAAATATCGATACCGATCCACTGGCGTCCCAACTGTTGCGCCGCGAGCAACGTTGTGCCGCATCCACAGAAGGCGTCCAACACGGTATCGCCATCATTGGTGAGCAACCGGATTAAGCGGTCCAGAAGCGCCAGTGGTTTTTGCGTGGGATAACCAAGTCTTTCTTTAGACATCGGGTTGATGATGGGTATGTCCCAAACGTCTCCAACTCGTTTCTTTTCACTGTCTTTGTATACCCGATTCCCGGCTTCATCGCGCAGCCAGATACGTTCGCCGTCAATCTTTTGCGTTACCGGTTGAGG
>JBGTJY010000424.1:0-7066 GCA_041744855.1 Candidatus Hydrogenedentales bacterium | reverse complement strand
CAGAATTGCGCCGACGCACGCGCCCAGCACGAGATACACGGTCAGATGCCGCTTCGCGCGCAGGCTCCGCTCGGGCGTGCATCCCGTTGGCCTGCAACACACGGCGCGCCGTCCATCTGCGCGCGGCAGCGGACCGAAACTCGGACTCGGCAAACTGGGGTTGTCGCACGGGCCGCCGTACGGGTCCGGCCGCGTGCAGTGCCAGCGTTCGCCCACCAATACCGGCGTGCATTCGTACTTGCCGCCGCACGAACCGCCGAGTGTCGGGCCGCGCGGGCAGGGCTGTCCGGCGCGCAGCCGTCCACACTCCCAAGTGCTGTTGGGCCGGTTGTACTGCGACTTGAAGTAGGTTCGTCGTCCCATCGCGCGCGCGTGCTCAGCTCGAACCGGAGAAGGCGTACACGAGCAGGACGTGCACGAACGCGAACAGCAGCGCCGCGTACGTGAGCGGGATGTGCACGAAGAGCCACAGCTTCAGCGCCAATTGAAGCGCATATTGATGGTCGACCGCGTCCTTCGCGCGAACACACCGCGCGATTTCGCCGAGCGTCTTTTTCTCGTTGTCGTTCAAGTAACGCATTTGGTCGTCAATCTCGCTCATGCGCCATGTAAGTATCGAATGGTATCCGGCGATATGCACGAGCGCATGACGCGGCCGTTCGAAAAAACTGCGAAGCCGCTTCGTGTAAAACTCGGCGATGGTGGGCGCGCCTGTTTTCTCGATCGATTCCTCGGCCAACGATTCGACTTTGATTCGCAGGTCGCGCAACACCTGCGGAATTCGCTCGAACACGACCTCTTCCCCGCGCGATGTCAATCGTTGGGGAAACGTGCGCGTGATGAATAGCCCGGCGATGCCGCTCAACGCGACGCCCATGTACAACAGCCACAACGCGCCTTCAAGCATGCCCGTCGGCGGACCGAATCCGCCCGCATGCGCGTAGTACGCCACGAACGTGAACAGCCCAGCGTAAATGTGCGCTTGCAACCACACCCGCGCGCTCACGAATGACGGCACGGGGAACTTTTTGCGCACGTTATACAGCGCGAGAAAAAGCATGACCGCCAATAGCGTCCAACCGGAGAAATGCGCCGCATCCCGCAGGCCGACTTCCAATGAATCGATGGTTACAAGAAACGCCGCGCTGACAACGGCCAGTATCGCGAGACCCACGATTCGGCGTCGCGCTCGCGCAGTCATGCGTTCACGAAACTCGCCAGGTCGTTCATATCCTGCATGTTCACCCTGCGCAATGCGTCATGCGGACACGCCCGTACGCACGCCGGACCGCCGGACTGATCGACGCAAAGGTCGCACTTGGTCGCCTTGTAGATCGGGGAACCCTCCTGCTCGCCCGCGGTCACCAACGAAAACTCGCCTCGACTGTCGCGCACCGCCGTCATGCGAATCGCGTCGTACGGGCAATTCGAATAACACGTGGCGCAGCCAATGCACGTCTCTTCGTTGATGACGACGTAGCCCGCGAAGCTCTCCCGATGGATGGCCCCCGTCGGGCATCCGATCATGCACACGGGGTCGGCGCAGTGCATGCACGCATTCGCCAGCATGAACTTGCCTTGGATGGGACCATGCCGCACGAAGCGCGGATTGCCCTCATGCGCGGCTTCACACGCGCGCACGCAGTCGTCGCAGCGCGTGCACCGATCGAGATCGATCATCATCGACTGCGTGCCGTTCAGCAATCGCCGCTCGACCAGGAATTCGATCAAATCCGCCGGCACGCGAACAGGTTCGCCGTCCTCCGAAACTGCGATAGCGTCATCCTCGCGGCCGACGGGATGGAAGTTTTCCAACAACCGGCGTTTATCGTCGTCGGTCATGCGCGGAATGATGTGTTTATCGACGATGACCGTCGGCACGAAGAGCACGTGCGCGTATCCAATCGCGCGCAGCGAGTGCTGAAACGGCACGGGGTCCTTCTTGCGATGGCGGCCGTTGTAGAGAATTTCCCGCAGGCCGAACATTTGGCCCGTCGTCAAATAATTCAGCGTCCGATGGCCGTGCCCATATTTGCGGCTCTCACGCGCAAAACCTGCCCGCACGATGTAGACGCCGTTCGGATAGTCGCCTTCCCGCGCGATGATTTCCTCCGTGTCAATCAACGCGCTGCGATCCTCGCGGGAAAGCAGCAAGTATTCCGAGGACCATTCATCGTATTTCCCGTAAGTCTTGAAATGGATTTGACCCAGTTGCGCATCGGAAAGACCCGTTAGGTGCGGATTGTTCTCGAGGTCTCGACGCAAGTGATGCCGGCGATAGGAGTCCTGAATGTGCTGCGCCAGCGAAGGCTCGATGTCCATCAAATCGCGGAGGCCCTGCCAGCGGATTTCGAGCACGCGCGAGGTCTCCTCGGCGATCACCGTGGCCGCCGAGGGCGAACGGTAAATCGCGCCCATCTCGCCGAATATGTTTCCAGGGCGCACGTCGCTCAGATCGTATTTCGCTACCTTCGCTTTTGGGCGGAGAACCTCCGCCAGTTCCGCTTCGGAAATTCTAGTGCCGATTTCTTCGATCATCTCCGACGATCGCAAGCGTTTGCGATACTCCGGCGGCGTGGGCCGGAGAATCCCGTGCAGCCGATTCGCGAGAGACGACAGAAATCCGCAGCGAACGGGACTTTTCCTGCCGAGTGTCGCATCGTCGAGATGGGGCCGTCCGACGTTTCGCAGCGCGCCCTCGAGCAGGAAATACGCGGAATTGCTGTAGTCGCCGCGCCGAAGGACGAACTCGCCCCGCGAAAAATTTCGAATCCGCGCATCGTTTTTCAAAATACCGTAAACGGAAATCGGGACGCCGTAGGAAATAAACGCTTCCTTTTTCGCGCTCGCAAGGTCGGGGCACATGCGCTTGAACGGTGGACTCGCGAGCACGCTGACGACGTCGGCGTGGGTCATCTTGCCGAAGGGGTTGTCCCAGCGCCGCGATCGCTGGACTTCCTCCATCGAGCTCGGCCCACTGTCGAAGCCGGAAAGGACAATATCCAGATCGCTGTCGGGCATCTCGAGCTTAGTTCCCGAAAACCGTGCCTTTGTACTCACTCCTAGCGGGAAGCTGATCGATCGCCTGGCCAAAATCGAATCCGGCGAAATCGTCATCCGAGAGTTTCTTCGCGAATGCCCCGATAGTCTCGGCGGCCTGCTTGAACGCCGTGCGGTCCGACGACGACGTATCCGGCACGGCCTCGAGAACCTCCGCGAGCGAACTGCTGTTCAGCTTTTCGACGCCCTCTTTCGCCGCGGCCGCGCGCGCATGCATCGCCGTTCGATACGCGCCCGGGCCGGTGACTTCCGCAAGCCCGCGCAGACTCCACTCCAACTCGAGCAACTTCCCGATGACGAACAAGCGCCGCAGATACTCGGGCGATCGCTCCTTGTTCGCCGCCTCATCCGGCAACGGCAAGAAGTTGTGCCGCACTTCGCCCTGCGACCACGCGACCAGTTCGAACTCGCTCCCGGCGTGGTGCCCGCCGACGTTCACCAACTCCTCGATGGGGACGGTGTGACACTGGAAACACGACGTCGCGAGTTCGTATAGCTTGTGTGTCGGGCGCATCCCCAGGGGTTCGCAGGCGGCGAGTCGCTTGGCGCGTTCCGGTTCGGCCACGGTGTCCGCGTGCAGGTTGAGCCAATCCAACGCCGCGCCGTGGCAGCGCTGGCACGAGACGCCCATGATCGCCGTTTCGCGTCCGCCTTCTTCACGCGCTCGCATTGTGTAGTGACACTGCGTGCAGATTTTGCTCCGCTTGATGCTGCGCCCGCCCATCTTCTCGACGATTTCCTGCGCACGGCTGCGGCCATAGAGCTCTTCGAACGTCTTGAAATGCACGGTCCGCTGCCACGTTTTCACGGCCCTGTCGTGACACTGCCCGCACGAAGTTTCGGGATTCGGGACGATCTTGTGCGTGGGATACTCGAGATATTCGAATCCGCCCGTGTCTTCGTCGTGCGCGGGGCCTTGCGCCTCGACGAGCATCGAGAAACCCGCGCAAAGCGATAGGGCGCATCCGATCGCGAACGATGCGCGTTTCATGGGCCGATTGGTGACGGAAGGCGACACGCCGCTCACCTTAACATCGCTGTACGTGCGCGGTAAAGACGGACGCAACCGGGTGGTTTCTTTTTGGAGGGTATCCCGGAACTTCACATTCAGTCATTCTGAGCGCGAGCTAAGAATCTCACACACGCCATCCACTGCGTTTAACTGGGCGCGTAGATTCTTCGCTCGCGCTCAGAATGACGGCGCTTGCGTTTTGGGATAGTTTCTACGCCTCAAGCTCGAGGTTCGCGGCGGGCACGCAGATGCACGGCAGGCAGTATCCCTCCTGCACACTGAATGTCGGCTGCGTGCGCGGATAGGAAACGGCACCCGATCGAATCGCCGTGTGACAGCTCCCGCATTTACCCTGTCGACAGCCGTAGTGAATACGCTTGACGACTAGATTGTGTTTCTTGGTCAGCAAAAAAAGATTCCGCTCGCCGGTCCAGGTCAGCGCTTTTTCGGTGAGACCAAACTTGACCTGGAAACTTCGCCCGATGTCTTCGGCGACTTCATTCGGAACATCCGCGTCCTCCACGGGCGGCGCGAATAGCTCGTAGCGAATGTCTTTTCGCGGCACGCCCCACGCCGCGAGTTGTTCGCGCAGTCCGAGCGCCATCCCCTCGGGACCGCACAGAAAATACGCGTAGTTGTTCGACGGCAAGTAGCGCTTCAGCAAGGCGATGGTCACGCGCCCGTGATGAAATCGTACGCTCGAATTATCCGCGCCGTGAATTTCCTCGACATCGCCGATCGGCGCCCCGCTGACACAGATGACGATGTGCAGGTTGGGCATGTTGTCCACGGCGTGCCGCATCGCCTGCATCATCACCAAATCTTTCGCGCCGCGCACGCCGTAGAAGAGCCAGGTCTCGCGCTTGATGCCGCGGTCGACGATCGAATTGAGCATGCTCAGAATCGGCGTGATACCCACCCCGCCCGCAATCAACACCACCGGCGCGTTCGAGTCCGTATCGAGCACGAACTCTCCCGACGGCGCCATGACGTCAATCAGATCGCCTTCTCGGATCCGCTCGTGCAGGAAGTTCGACACGATCCCCGGCGGGACATTCGCGCCGTCTGGAGGCGGGCAGGCTTTCACCGATATGCGGAAATACCGCGGGTTATAGCTATCGGAAAGCGAGTAACACCGCGTTTCCGCCGAGCTTTGCATCGGGTCGCCCGGATCGGGAATTTCCGTGCGCAGCATCAAAAACTGGCCGGGCTTGAACGGCGGCAACGTTCGCCTGTCGTGCGGATACAAGTACAGCGAGCAGATGTCCTTCGATTCGTTCTCGAAGTTCTTCCGGCGGACCTCGAACTTGCGCCAGCCCGCCCAGCGCACTTGTTCGTCCTCGGCCTGCTGCACGCGCAATTGCGCCGCCTTGAGCCGCTGTTTCCACTCCTTCAAGGCTAGACGCTCGATGATCGCGTCATTCCCGAACCGGCGCACGCTGTGGGTCACCGAGAGGCCCAACTGCAGCAGCACGAGCAACACGAGAATGATGCCGCAAATCAGCGGAATCGCATCCAACACGTTGTCGCCTCCACAGTACCCACGAACCCCCGATTCTCGTTGTGGGCGCAATTCAACGCAAGTCTCCGGGTTGGGAGTTCCGCATCATGCGGAGGGTCACAATAAAATCGCGACTGGTTTCGAAGTCCCGCATTCATGGGGTTGGGGTGTAAGCGGGCGTCTACCTATTTCAAGCCCGGAATGCGGAACTACAAACGAGCGCCCGCCGGGGTTCAGTAGACGGGCGTGCACCACCCGCGATACTTGTTCACCTTCCCCATCACCACGTCGAAATAGAGCGACTGCATCCGTTGCGTGACGGGGCCGACGGCCCCCTGACCGACCGCGCGACGATCGACGCTAACAATTGGTGCGATTTGCGCTCCCGTTCCGCTGAAGAACAGTTCGTCCGCGACATAAAGCTCGGTCCGCGCGATGGCCCGCTCGACGACCGTAAGCCCAAGTTCCTTCCGCGCAAGCTCGATCACCGTGTTCCGCGTGATCCCAACGAGAATATCGTCGGACGGCGGCGTGGTGTAGAGGACATTGTCGAGCACCATGAAAACGTTCATGGCGCTGCCTTCGGAGATCATTCCGTTTTCGCGTAGCACAAGCGCCTCGTCGAATCCCGATTCGTGCGCCTCGCTCGCGGCCAACGCGGAATTCACGTAGCCGCCGGTCGTCTTCACGCGGCTGGGGACCGCGTTGTCCGACGGACGCCGCCACGACGACACCATGACATTTAGCCCCGAGACGTTGACGTAATCGCCCAGCTTGCACACGTAACAACAGAGCTTCGATTCGGTGTTGTGAACGAGCGGCGCGACGGTGTAGCCGCTCTTGTAGCAAATGGGGCGAACATAAACGCCCTCACGAAATTCGCTTTCTTTGATGATGCCCACGCAGATGCGCTCGATGTCGGCGGGAGATTCCGGGATGTTCATGCGCAGGATGCGGCAATTGCGCACGAGCCGATCGACATGCTCCGCGAGTCGAAACACGAAGATGTTGTCCTCGCCGGGATTGTAGTAACCGCGAATGCCTTCGAACAGCCCCGTGCCGTAGTTGAACGCATGGGTCATGATGCTGACGTTGGCCTGCTCGATCGGCACGAACTTGCCGTCGAAATACGCCATTTTACCGGGCGTCATCCCGGTGGTTTGATGCGCAGCGCCGTGTGCCATACGTTCTTCGTACCCCATAGTGCCTCCGAAGCTTCGATACTCTATTCCGGGTGGAAAGCTGAGTCAAACCTTCGCCGAACCATGCGCACTAAAGGCGGAGCGTCATCCCCGCGTTGGCGCCGCACTGTCATTTCCGCCGAGGGGGTCTTCCAAAAAGTTACGGAACTTCTGTCGGTAAGGCGCGTTCATTGGTCGCGCTGCTTTTGTAAGCGGCGCGATTCGTTGATGAGGCCGACGATACGACGCGCCGCTTGAAAAGCAGCGCTACAAATTACCGCCTTGCTGACTTTTTGGAATGCCCCGCAGGCA
>JBGTJY010000423.1:0-1784 GCA_041744855.1 Candidatus Hydrogenedentales bacterium | reverse complement strand
GGCGCGCGCGGCGTCGGCCTCAATGCCGCGCGCGCGAAGATCGCCGCTGCACGCATGGAAGATGCTGTCGCCGTCGTCGAACTAACCATTCGGCTAGGCGCGGAGCTGGGTGCGAGCGACATCTACCTCGAGCCGTGGCTGGATGGATTGGCCGCGCGCTACCGGATTGACGGCGTGTTGCACGACGTTGGGACGCTACCCGCCGCGCACCAGGCGCGGATCGTCGCGCGCGTGAAGGTGCTCGCGCGCTTGCCGGTGTATGAAAAAGCCGCGCCGCTCGATGGACGCATCGAGCCGGGCGATTCCCCTGTGCCCTACGCGCTACGCGTCTCGACGTTCCCAACGGTCCATGGCGAGAGCGTCGTGATGCGCGTGTTGGGACGCGACGAGACGCTGCACGCGCTCGACTCGCTCGGGTTTGCGCCGGCGACGGTGCAGCACCTGCGCGAACGAATCGCGTTGCCCCAGGGCGTGCTGCTGCTGACCGGGCCAAGCTCCTGCGGCAAGACGACCACGATCTATGCGTTGCTCCGCGAGTTGCTCGAACGGGGCGATCGCGCGCGGCACATCGTAACGATCGAGGATCCGGTGGAATACCGCATTGGCCGCGTGGCGCAGACACAAATTTCTCCGCAGGGATCGCTGACGTTTGTTGGCGCACTGCGATCGCTGTTGCGTCAGGATCCAGACGTGATCATGGTCGGCGAAATCCGCGATGCCGACACCGCGCAGGCTGCGATTCAAGCGGGGCTGACGGGGCACTTGGTCATCAGCACGATCCACAGCGGAAGCGCGGCGGGCGTATTCAGCCGGCTGCTCGACATGCGCGTCGAGCCTTCGCTGATCGCATCGTCGGTAACGGCCGTGCTCGCGCAACGTTTGTTGCGGCTGAATTGCCCAGCGTGCAAAACGAAGTATCAACCGAATGCGGAATGGTTCACGCGGTACCCGGCACTCGGACCGGATGGCAACTTTCTGCGCGGGACCGGTTGCGCGGAGTGCAACGGAATCGGCTATCGCGGCCGCGGGGCCGTGGGCGAGTTGCTCTTGTTGCGGCGATCGTTCTGCGATCGGATTCGAGCAGGCGTGACTACGGGAGAACTGCACGATCATGCGGTCGCGGGCGGGATGACGACCTTGCTGGAGGACGCGCTGTCGCGCGTGCGCGCGGGCGAAACCACGATCGAGGAATTGGGACAGGTGATTGCGCCGATGGAGAGCGGTGAGGAATGACGACGCGGATGCTGCTGCGTGAAGTAAGTCGATGACGATGACGAGCACGATGACGATCGAGACACATCCGCCAAGGGAAAAGTCCGCCCCCTTCGAAAGAAGACTTTCTCTCTCCTCTGAGTTGGGGTTTTCGATGTTGGATGTTACCACCGCCCTGTTCGTGTTGGTGGTCGGCGTTTCGGGGACGGTCGCGTCGTTTCATTTGGGCATCGCGAATATCCGCACAGTACAGGAACGTCATATTGCGATGCGGGCGATCGAGAACGAAGTCGAGACTTTGCGCGCGTTGCCGTTCGATGAATTGGTCGTCGGGGAGGCGATGGAATTCCGGAGCACGACGCCGGAGTGCGACCGGCTGGTGAATGCGGAGAGGCTGGTTCGAATTGCGCCGTCGGCGAGTATTGGCGAGACGCTCAAGGAAATTTCCGTATCGATTCGGTGGACCGGCGAGAACGGGCGCACGATCGCGCAGAGCGTGACAACACTCGCGGCGAGGCTCGCGCAATGACACGTCGGCAGGAGGGCTACACTCTAATCGAAGTGCTCATGTC
>JBGTJY010000422.1:0-4126 GCA_041744855.1 Candidatus Hydrogenedentales bacterium | reverse complement strand
TGTTCGCGATTAGCCCTAGCACCGTGAACGAACCATCGGCCTGGCTTAGGCTATCCTGCGGCCGGGTCATTTCCGCGCGCGCTTCTATTCGGGCGTCTGCAACCGGCTCGCCGTCCGGATTCACCACGATCCCCGAAAGCTGGATACCCTTCGATAGCGCGAAGTCGACGCTTGCAGTCTCCTTTCCGTGCACAACCAGCACTTCGCGGATGTCGCTTTGGAATTCCGATTCCGGGTAACCCTCGACGCTTTCGAGTTCCACACCGAAAGTCCCTGGTTTCAGTCCTTTGATCGCGTAGTAACCGTCCGTTCCGCTCGTTACTGTCAGTTCGCGAAAATGCTGTACGCCACCACGCGCCCCTCCTCGTATCGCCGCGCCGTCAATGCCCGCTCCCGTATCCTTGTCCGTCACGAATCCGGAAATGACGGCGCCCGGAACTAACTCCACCCGGCGCTCCGCCGCGTCGGGATCGGCGCTCACCGCAAAGGTCGCAGTCGCTGGGTCCACGACGAATACGTCATCGACCACGTCGATCGTGTATTCTCCTGGACTCACCAGCGCAAACGTGAACCGCCCGTCGTCGTCCGTCTCGGCATAGTTCCGCTGCAATGGCGTCGCGGGATTCAACGTCAATCGCTTTCCGGTGGCGGGCTTACCCGTGTCACCAAACACCGCAACGCCAGTAAGTGCCACGCCGGCATCGAGGTGAAAATCGACGTTCTCCGCGGTCGCAGGCAAAAACTCGCTCAACTTCGTCGCGAAACCCGGCGCGTTCGCCGCCAACTGGTATTCGAGGGCTGGCTCTCGAATTTGCACACTGTCGACCACGTAGCGGCCGTTGTCGTCTGCGTTTACCCGCGAATACGCCGCGCGTGTACGCTCCGCCTGCGTCACGACTCCGTTCTGCCGCCACGAATCGACGTAAATCTCCGCGCCGGGCAACGGATGTCCATCGAAGTCATACACCGCGCCCGAAATCGCGCCCGCACGCCAAAGGATGATCTCGACTTCGCGTTCACGCAGTTCCTTGACATCGCCCAGATCCTCCCGATAGATCAGCCACGCCGTGGCGTCACCCGTCGCGCCCTCGCCGTACGCGTGCAAAACATAGCCCCCGTACGGCAAGTCCCGGAAATCGAACGCTCCCGCGAAGTCGACGGCTTGCGTCAGGTGAAGCGCATCCGCCCGCGGCGCTTCGAACGCTCCCCAATCGACGTGTAGCAGCGAGACTTCAACCCCTCGCGGCATGGGCGCTTCGCCGGCAATCACGCGGCCATAGATGCGTCCTGGTCCAAATCGCGGTGAAGGCTCCCGTTGCTCGCTGGCACTCGGCGGCGCGGTCGCAAGCTCGATACGCGTAGGGGGAGGCGCGTCGGAGGCGGACTCGGCCGTATCGATCGGCGCAGGCTCAGCAGCGGGTGCGTTGTCCGCCGGGTTGCGCAAACCCCACCAAATCGCAAGAAGAATCGCCGCCGCGATTCCTGCGCCAGCCGCGTATCGCGCATTGCGTGCCATGGTCGTAACTCCGGATGACGCCCAAGTTCTCCTTCGCAGTTACAGCGGCCATCCTAGCACACGTTTCAACGCAAACCGGCTAGATAAATTCCACGCTATTCGCCATCTCTTCGGGGGGTCATAACCTCGGCGATGAGGTGCAGCCGTTCGATCAAGTCCCCCAATGATCCTGATTGCGGGGCTGCGAATACGATTCCAGCATGTCGCATTCCCTGGTGATGGAGCGTCAGAAAATCATCGTCGTGGGTGAATAGAACGCGACTCGCCTGTCGCGCAAACGAGAAGTGCTCCTCGTCAGATGCGCCGAGTAGCGCGACTTCAACGGGAATCGACACGCTCACACCGAGTCGTCTTAGGATTGTCGCAATACGCCGTGTGACGCTCTCATCCAGATGGAACCGAATCGCCGGCGCCCTCAGTTCCCATCAACTTCTGTAACAGCTTCGAAGGCGTCTTCGCCCGCATTTCGGCGACAAATTGGTCCTCCCGCCGCATGTCTTCCATGATTTCTTCCCGGTGATCGTAGAAATACGCGAGCGCAGCATGGACGTCAGCGAGCGTGATGTGGGGGAATTCGGCGACGATCTCATCCGCCGAATCGCCCAGAAAAACGTACCAAAGCGCGATGTCCTGGACACGGATCCGGGTGCCGGCAATACGTGGCTTTCCACCGCAGGTACCGGGCGTCTGTTCGATGTGACTATTTGCTTGAATCGCCATATCGTTTCGTCCTTCTCGACATTTTACGCGAGAGGGCGAACGCCGACCAAAAAGCGATTGGGTCACCCGTTGGTGCTACGCAGTCGCCGAGCGAAACGCGCGCACGCCGATCACAAAACACACCGCGCCAATCGCGAGCAAAATCCCGCAAGGCACAAGCATCTCCGCGTCGCCGCGCAGCTACGAATTCGCGGCCGTCTTGTAATGAAGCACCCGCGCGCGCAACTCCTCCGCCGCGCCCCGCACGTCCGGCGCGGCGCTTACGGCGGTGACTACCGCCGGATGCCGCGCCCCCCGCTCGAGCACCTGGCCGATGTTGTGCAGCTTGATCCCGCCCATGCACGAAAACGGCACGGTCAAATGCGGCGCGATTTCCTCGATGATCGCCGGCCCAAGCGCGTTCACCGACGTCGACTTCGTTTGCGTATCGAAGATCGGCCCAATGTTCACGTAGTCCGCGCCCGCCACCTGCGCCGCAAGCGCCTGCTCAAGACTATGGGTCGACGCCCCGATGATCATCTCCGGCGCGAGCGACTTCGCCACCTCGATCGGCAGATCGCTCTGGCCCAAATGCACGCCGTCCGCCTCGACCGCGAGCGCAATATCGAGCCGATCGTTCACGATCAAAATCGCGTCGCACTCTGCGGTCCGCTCACGAAACATCAACGCGCGTTCATACAACTCGCCCGTCGATATTTCCTTCTCGCGTAGTTGCACGAGCCCCACCCCCGCATCCAGCACGGCATCGAGCACGTCATACACCGATCGCCCCGCGCAAAAACTTTCTGTGATCACGACATACAGATCGGCCGCCTCGAATTGCGCCATCCGCCCAGCGCAACCCATCACCCGCCCCCCACGATCCGGATCAGCTCGATCACATCCCCCTGCTCCAGCACAAGCCCCGACGCCTCGCCGCGCTGCAGAATCGTGTCGTTCACTTGAGCCGCCGTAATCTCGGGCTTCAGCTTCAGCTCCCGCATCAGCGCCTCAACGGTCGTCCCCGGAGCAACCTCCCGCCGCGAGCCGTTTACAGTGATGTACATAGGGTCTGGGGTCTGGGGTCTGGGGTCAAGGGTTTATGGTCTAGGGTTTATGGTCTAGGGTTTGGCGTCTATTCGGCATAACTCCCATAACTCCCATAACTCCCATAACTCCCATAACTCCCATAACTCCCGTAACTCCCATCCCCTACCGCTCCCCAGCCCGCAACGCCTCAATCGCATCCAAATACGACTCGCTCCCAAACACATACGACCCCGCGACCAACACATTCGCGCCCGCCTCGATACACATCCGCGCAGTCTGGTCGTCGATTCCGCCGTCCACTTCCACGTCGCGGTCCCGCATCATCGCGCGCACGTTCCGAATCTTCTCGATCATCTCCGGAATAAACGCCTGCCCGCCAAACCCCGGATTCACGGTCATCACCAACGCCAAATCGACATGCTCGGCGAGATATTCGATCGCGTCCTCCGACGTGCCCGGGTTCAGCACGATCCCCGGCCGGCATCCGAGGTCCCGAATCTTTGCGATCAACCGGTGCGGATGCGTCGCCGCTTCGACGTGAAACGAAATGATGTCTGCGCCTGCGTTCGCAAACGCCTCGACGTATGCGTCCGGATCCGCGATCATCAAGTGCACATCCATCGGCACCGTGCAATGCCGTCGCAATGCCGCAACCACCGGCGGACCCATCGTGATGTTCGGCGTGAAATGACCATCCATCACATCGACATGGATCATGTCGGCCCCCGCCTCGATCACAGCGTCAATCTCCGCCCCAAGACGGCTGAAGTCGCTCGCCAATATCGAAGGCGCGATCTTTACCTGAGCCACAAAGCACCGGAGCGTAAGTCCCGCTTCGAAGGGAGATCTACGGGGATGTAG
>JBGTJY010000421.1:0-4379 GCA_041744855.1 Candidatus Hydrogenedentales bacterium | reverse complement strand
TCGAACGTAGTCGACGAGCATGGCTACCACGGCTATATCGGCATCGAGTACGAAGGGAATCGCTTGAGCGAGTTCGACGGTATCAAGGCGTGCAAGAAATTGCTCGAAAAGCTGAAAGCCTAACGATTCATCCGGGCGACTTCATAAGGAGATGTCCCATGATTTCTATTCGTCTTCGTTACGCGATCGCGGCAGGGCTCGCGTTGTTCTGCATCGGCCTTGCCGCCGGAAAGGGAGAACTTGTGCGCCTTGAGAAACCGCGCGTGATGCCCGTCGAAAAGGCCGAGTGGACGGATGCGCAGCGGGCCTACCTGGAACCGTATGAACAGAGCGGACGGCTGTTCAACGTCTTTAAGACATTCGCGCGGCATCCGGACTTGGCGTCGCGCTTCTCGCAATTCGGCGGCTACATCTTGCGCGAGTCGACGCTTTCGCCGCGTCACCGCGAAATACTCATCCTGCGCATCGGCTGGTTGTGCAAGTCGGAATACGAGTGGGCGCAACACAGCCGTCTCGCCAAAGAAGCCGGAATGACCGACGAGGAAATCCTGCGCATCACCAAAGGCGCGGAGGCGCAGGGCTGGACGCCGATCGAGGCGGCGTTATTGCGCGCGACCGACGAGTTGCACAAAGACGCGTTCATTTCCGATGCGACATGGGACGCGCTCACGAAAGAATACGACGAAAAAAACATGATGGACCTCGTGTTCACCGTCGGCGACTACAACATGGTTTCCATGGCGCTGAATTCTTTCGGCGTGCAGCTCGATGAGGGGCTCACGGTCCCTTCTCTGTGGAGCGGTCGATGACGGCTAGAGAATCGTGACTATCTATAAGTCGAAATGTTGTACCAAATTCGGGGGCGAAGGTTTCGAGAACGCTCGCAACATCATTTCCGATATCCGCAAGCTTTTTTGAAGCCTCTTCAGCCTCAGGCCGAAGTTGAGCGAGATTGTTCGCATAGAAGACATATTTTCATCGTTCCGGCTCATAGTTTCCCCGAACGCTGTGGATATTTCCCTGCCTTAAGCAATCAATGCCCGCACAACCTTCCCGTGCACATCCGTCAACCGGAATCGCCGCCCCTGAAATCGATACGTCAGCCGCTCGTGATCGATCCCCAACAAATGCAGCAACGTCGCGTGAAAATCGTGCACGTGCACCGGGTTCTCCGCGATGTTGTAACTGAAATCGTCCGTGGCGCCGTAGCTTAATCCCGGCTTCACGCCGCCGCCCGCCATCCACATCGTGAAACAGCGCGGATGATGATCGCGCCCGTAATCCGTCGCGGTCAGCGTGCCCTGCGAATAGCTGGTGCGCCCAAACTCGCCGCCCCAAATCACCAGCGTATCCTCGAGCAGCCCGCGCCGCTTCAAATCGTTGACGAGCGCCGCATTCGCCTGATCGGTCTCCTTGCATTCGTTTCGGATACCCTCGGGCAGGCCGGCGTGATGGTCCCACCCGCGGTGATACAACTGGACGAACCGCACGCCCCGCTCGGCGAGTCGACGTGCCAATAGACAATTCGCCGCATACGATCCGAAATCGCGTGCAGACTCGCCATACTCATCGAATACGTACGCTGGTTCGTCCGAAAAATCCGTGACCTCGGGCACCGACGCCTGCATGCGAAACGCCATTTCGTATTGCGCGATGCGATCGTCGAACGCGGGATCGCCGCTCTGTTCGCGATGCAGGGCATGCAATTCGTTCAAGCGATCGAGCAAGATCCGCCGCGACTCGCGCGTCACGCCGTCGGGATTGTTCAGATCGAGCACGGCACTCGCCCCGGAGCGAAACTGCACGCCCTGGTGACTCGTCGGGAGGAATCCGCTGCCCCAAAGCCGCGCATACAACGGTTGGTCACCTTTGTTCTTCGTGATGAGCACGACGAACGCCGGCAAATCGTCGTTCGCCGATCCGAGCCCGTAACTCGCCCACGCGCCGATGCACGGCCGGCCCGACAACTCCGATCCCGTCTGCAAGAAAGTGATCGCGGGGTCGTGGTTGATCGCCTCGGTGTACATCGATTTCACAAAGCACAAGTCGTCGAAGATTGACGCCGTGTGCGGCACGAGTTCGCTCGCCCACGCGCCGCACGCGCCGTGTTGCGCGAATGGGAAAATCGACCCCGCGAGCGGCAACGACGCCTGGTTGACCGACATGCCCGTCAGGCGCTGACCTTGACGCACCGAATCCGGAAGCTGCTCGCCGTTGCGCTGATTCAGCACGGGCTTGTAGTCGAACAGGTCCATCTGCGACGGGCCGCCGCTTTGGAACAAATAGATGACCCGCTTCGCGCGCGGCGCGAAATGCGGCAGGCCGATCGGCGTTTCAGTATCGATCGAATCCGCACTAACCAACTGGCCAAGCGCGATGCCCCCGAGGCCCATCGCGAATCGGCCCAACAATTCGCGGCGAGAAAGTCCCGCGATTTCGGAGTATCCGCTGCAGCAAGTGTGTTCTGTGTTCATGACTTCATTATAAACTCATCGAAATTCATAACCAGTTGCGCGATCGCCGTCAATGCCGCTACCTCCACCGCGTTCAAATTCTCCGCAACAACACGGTCGCCCGAATCGATATACGCCGCCGCGGCCTCGGGCGAAGCCTCGAACAACGCGCGCTGTTCCGCATACGCGCGTTCGACGATTTCCAGTTCGCGTTCGTTCGGCGCGCGCGAGAGCAGTCGCATAAACATTTCCCGTAGCTGCTCGATTTGCGGCGTCTGTTTCGCGACGATCATTTCGGCGAGCACGCGCGACGCCTCGACGAACTGCACGTTGTTCAGCAGCACGAGCGATTGTAATGGCGTCTGCGTGCGCTCTCGCCGCGCGATGCACGTCTCCCGCGTCGGCGCATCGAACGCGAGCATCGATGGCGGCGGAACCGTCCGCTTCCAAAACGTATACATGCTCCGGCGATACAACCCGTCGCCCGTGTCGGGCCGATACGTAATGCTGCCCGATTCCTCCCAAAGCCCCGGCTGCTGATACGGCCGCGCGCTCGGCCCGCCGATCGTAGGCACGAGCAAACCCGACGACGCCAGCGCCGCATCGCGGATCTGTTCCGCGCTCAGCCGATACCGCGGACCCCGCGCGAGCAACACATTCGCCGGGTCGCGCTCGCGCAATTCCGGCGACGCCTCCGACGATTGGCGATACGCCGCGCTCGTCACGATATACCGGCACAGCGCCTTCACGTCCCACCCGGAATCGACAAACCACAACGCGAGATGATCGAGTAACTCCGGATGACTCGGCGCCGTGCCCTGATTGCCGAAATCCTCCTCCGTCTCCACAAGCCCGCGGCCGAAAAACACGCCCCAGATGCGATTGACGGCAACGCGCGCCGTCAGCGGATTCGCCGGATCGGTCACCCACGCCGCAAGCCCAAGCCGGTTGCGCGGAAGATTCTCGGGAAACGGAAAGATGCTCGCGGGCGTGTCCGGCCCCACGGCGTCCTTCGGGTGATCGTAGCGTCCGCGATCGAGCACGCGTGCAACGCGCGGCTCGGCCATCTCCTCGAATGTCATCAGCGAACGCGTCGCGTCGAGTGCGTCATCGCGTTCGATGCGCGCGGTATGTAGCGCTGCGCGCGCAGCCAGCGACGCATCGTCCGCACGTAGGAAATAATGATCCACGGAATCGCCTTCGTCGGCGTCGGCTGCCGCAACCGGCGCATCGGTAAACAGCGAACGAACCTCCATCGCGGACAACTGCTCGTCGTACACGCGAAAGTCATCGATCGCGCCGTCTTTGAAACCTGTGTCGCGAAAACGGGATGCGAGCATCAGCGCCGGTTGATCGCCGCCGCGAGAATACTGAATCGTCTTGTGCAGCCCGTCGCGAATCGTATTCAGCGTGACGGGTTTTCCGTTGACGTAGATCGTCAGGCCCGACGCGCGGCTCGATCCGTCGTAGGTCACGGCGACGTGCGTCCATTCGCCGGCTGGTATCGCATCGCGTGTCTCGACGCGCAGCGCGTTGCCCGGCCAGAAATGGCACAAGCTGAATTGCGCGCGGCCGTTTTCGATGACGAATTCATAGCCGCGGTTCGCCGCGTCCTCGCGCGCCATCGTGCGATGGAACACGACCCCGCGTTGCAACTCCGCGGGGACTTTGATCCAAAGTGAAAAACTAAATTCGTCGCTTCGCTCCAAAATCCCGGTTTTTGAAATTTCGACGCCGTTGTCTCCGGAAAATAGGACCGCGCCGCCGACTCTTCCCTCGATGGTCGCCGGGTCGAGCGTTTTTTTCGCGACAACCTCTTCGTCCTGCGGAATCGTTTCGAGCGCGTCGCCGTCCACACGATCCAACGGAACGCGCAAGACCGGTTCAGGCGCGGCGATCGTCGAACCGCCCGCGATCCACGCATCG
>JBGTJY010000420.1:0-3040 GCA_041744855.1 Candidatus Hydrogenedentales bacterium | reverse complement strand
GTGAAGGCGTAAGGGGGGTATCGGCGACCGCCCCATTTTTTGGATTTAGCCGACTCGCTCTTGAGCCATTCAAATTCTTCTTTCGTGAGCCGAAATACGAAGTCTCGAGGGAACCGGTCTCGAGCGCGAGTTACCGCTTGGTTAAGCGACCGTGTTTCGACTCCGTACAGTTCAGCCAAATCTTGATCCAGTACGACTTTTTCTCCCCGCAACAGGAGAATTGCCTCGTCCAATCGGTTACGTCGAACGAGCGTCTTTTTGGCATCCATATAGTTTTCCGGTAGTTATAAACTTGAGATCACAGATTGTGATCTCAAGATCGACGGATAACAATATCTAACTCGTTCTTCGGACGCGTCTATTTTGGGCGGAAAAACAGGCGAAATCGTTGATTTTCATGATCGTTCCTATAAATGACGTGCTCAAATTCCAAACTTGAGATCACAAATCGTGAACACAAGACTCCGGGGTTGCAAGGGCCTGGTTGAATCGAAAATCGACAGGTCATGCTTGGGTAAAGAAAAACACAACGTGGAAAATCTCTGTCGTCCTAGCGCGGGCTTGAGATCACAAATTGTGATCTCAAGATTCCCCGCCCATATCGCCTAATTTATCCCGCTCAGCCGGTCCAATCCCAATCGCCGTTTTCGCGCATCGGCGAGTGCCGCCGTGCACGAGACTTCGAGTTCCGGCCATGCGTCGCGTATGCGCTCGAGCGACTCGATACCGGCGCCTTTCGGGGCGAGACCCAGCCCACGAACCGCGCGTCTCCGGAGGATCGACACCGCGCGCGCCGGATCGTCCTCGCCTTCCTTGGTTGGCATGGTTTGTTCGTCCTTCCAATGGGTCGGATCCGCAACGGATTCGAGGAACGCAATGGCTTGCGGCTGTCCATTAAACCCAAGTCCATCGAGCGCCATGGCGAGCGCGCCCAACTCCTCGCCGCTCAAGCCAGGCCCCGCAATTTCTCCGACGAAGTTTTCGATCACGCGCGCCGTTTCCTCGTCGCCATATTTTCCCGCGATAAACGAGGCATTCCCGCGAACCTCGACCTGTTCCGCGGTGTCCTGGATGACGGCCTGATGGAACGGCAACGCCTGCCACCCGAATCGCTCGACGCACTCGTCGGCTGCATATTCATTCATCAGCCCCATTCTCATGCACGCGAAGACAGCGTCTTTTTCGCTTTCCGAGAGCGTTCGATCGGGAATATCGAGCGTGAACCTGGGTAGAAAACGATAAGCGCCGATACCGGCCAATACGCCCGCGAATAGGAACGCGGCAAGAATCGTCCAGCGCGTACTCAACCCGGCCTGCGTCGACTCGGGCTTATCCGGTAGTTCAGCCACCGCCATCGCGCTCCGCGTCGCGCATCAACTGTCCGTCTCATCCGCGGGACGATACGCATGCGCGAGGTTCGCGCGTATGTCCGCCTCGTTGAACCAGACGGGTTTGGTCTTGCGAGCGGCGAACAACGGCGCCTGATCCGCGTAATGCGGCGATTCGGGACGCGACGTTGCCGAACCATACTGATGAATACTCTCGGAGGAGAGATTGCCGTCTTTGTCCCAACGCACGAGCAACACATAGCAATCACCGGCGTTGCCCACATACTGTCCCTTCGTTTCGTCGAGCCGGCCGTAGACCGCATGCAGAATGTCCGGCCCGCCGCCGAGACCTAGATCGACGGTTCCGCGATGGAGGCGATTCACCTCGCTCCAAGGAACATCGATGCGGCCGTGCGTACGCTTGAGCAGCTCCGCCGCCTTGCGCAACGATTCGGCGACCTTATCCGTCTCGGGCACGCGTTGCGCCGCGTTGTTGAGTGGGAGCGCCGTCATGACGGCAATCGCCGCGCCCGTATTCTCGGGATTGGTTTCGAGGTCCCACGCCCGGATCGCGGCGACGGCTTCGTTGACCAGCGGGTCGCTAGTCGCAGGCGCGTTGATGACTGCTTCGCGAATTCTCGCAGCGAACGATTTCGTCGAATACGCCATGTCGTATTTGTAGGCGACGAATTCATCCCACGTGATCGACGAATCAGCCTCGAATTGTTCCAGCGCGCGCAGGCCGCGATTCGTCATGTTGGTTTCGATACCGAACGTTTTGGCGTACGAGGCTTCGGTGGGATTCCCCGCGCCGGCAGTCGTCTGATACGGCGTCGAATTGCAATTCTGGAAGAAGCCCGATGGCGGGTTCAGCACCATCGGCAATTGGTCGAATGGCAGGTATGAATTCCACAACGTCTCCGAAGTATCGCCGGGAAGGTATTGTTCCCAGTCGTAGCCGGTCGCGCGCATCGGCAGCTTCGCGTTGTACAGATAGAGAATGTTCCCCTCCGCGTCCGCGTAGCCACAGTTCAGCGAGGAGATCGCCTGCATCCGCATCGCCGCGAACCATTCCTCCATCGTCTGCGCCTTGTTCATGCGATACCACTGCTCGACCTGGCGTACGTCGCCCATGCCGGCGTAACGAACCGCGTACACGCCATGCGGTTGCCGAAGCACCGGGCCGTGGATCGACTGCACGACTTCGCGCGTTACCGTCATCGTCAGGGGCGATTCCGGTTTCAGTCGCGTCGTGATGGCGACCTTTTCGATCTCGAAATCGAGCCATTTGCCATCGAACAGGTACTGGTCCGGATTGTCGGGATTAATCGTCAACACATACGTGTCGATAAGGTCCGGACTATTCACCGTGTGCGCCCAACCGAGCTTGCGATTGTGGCCATGCAAAATGATCGGCGCACCGGGAAATGTCCCGCCGACGGCATCCCAACCCTCTTCGCTGTGCACGTGCGCCTCGTACCACGCGACGGGGCCTTCCCAAGGTTGGTGGGAATTCACATTGAGGTAGGTGCTGCCGTCTGGCGTGCGGCTTGGCGCGACGCCCATCGTGTTCGATCCGATTTCCGCGCCCTCGAACAAATACTCCTCAACGGCCGCCGCCGCGTGCACTATTGGATCGTGGATCGACGTTGCCAATTTCGTCGAGACTTCGCGCCGCCGCTCGGGTCCGAAGAGTTCCAACACCGCGCGAT
>JBGTJY010000419.1:0-11941 GCA_041744855.1 Candidatus Hydrogenedentales bacterium | reverse complement strand
GTAGACGTCGAGATCGCGCACTTCCCCCAACGACTTCTCCAACAGTTTCAGATTGTTCGCGAATTCCTGTGCGGAATTGCGCGTCTCGTCGTCGAAGAGGGAAAGCGCGACACGAATTCGCCGCGCCGACACGCGCATGACGTGCAAACATTCCGGATTGAAACCAAGGCGCACGCCCGGCTCATTCCATTCAATCCGAGCCAGATGCACCGCCGCAAGTTGCCGAAAGCCATCCGCCAACGAGTCCGATCCGTCAGGCAAACGTTTGCCACGCGCCGGCGGCTCCGGCAACTCAACGCCCGCATCGCGCGCTAAGGTCCGAAACACATCGCCACTCGAAGCGGCCTCCGACCATCCCCTGATCGAAACTTCCGCCGCCTGCAATTCGCCCTTGACGCGGCTCGTCCGGGCGGCACGCCCCAGTTCGATCGAAATCAATTCGCTGCCGTTCTGTCCCGGCGCCGAAACGGAAACATCGCACGGGATCGCGCCATGCGCCTTCGTCGCCAGCGTGCACGCGCGCACCTCGCCTCGATGCGGCAACACGGCACGCACAGCGCGATCGCCGAACACATTGCGCAGCAGAATTCCCAATTCAGACGGCGGCAGCGCAAGCGGCCGAGGCGAATCGATTTCCAGTGCGCCTTGCACGGTCGCGCTCTTGGAGTTCCAGGTCCCCGTGCCGCCCGCCAGCGGCTCGAGCGTCAATCGGCTATGTTCACCATCGTGACGCACGCGGAAGACCGCCCCAGCGCGGAACAGCCGCCAATCCGGCGTATCGATGTAAAACTCAGTGAATTCCGCCGTGCCGCGTTCATCCGCTGCCGGCGCAACGTTAAGCGGACCGTCCGCAAGCGCGCGATCCAAATACCCGCGCTCCGCCACAAATTGATATTGAACGACATCGGTGCCGTGTCGCATAACCTACCCGCCCCTCCGCGAGTTCGCCATCCCGCGAACAACAAAAAATCGGTCCGCGCCCCAGCGTGTTCTCCGCGAATTAACGTACAGACAGCCCAACCATTCTGTAAGAATTCGGCCCATTAAGCAAGCGCCCGCCAGAATCCTAGAACCGTCATTCCTGCCCGCACCGTCATTCCTGCGAAAGCAGGAATCTCTCCGCTCAACCCACAGCCACGACTTTGGTAGCGCTCGGTGCCCTTACCCACTCCTCCCGGGGGACCTCACCGCGCGAAATAAACTTCAATCACGCCCTCAGGCACCGACTTCGATTCCCCGATGAACACCTGCGTAAAGAAAAACGCGCCTTCGCCATCCGTCGCCACGCCCATCCCCGTATGCGTGAACGACTCCCGCAGGATGTTCTCCCGGTGTCCCTGGCTGTCCATCCAGCCCTCGACCGCCGTCGCGACCGCATCGGGAAAATTGTTCCACGCGATGTTCTCGCCCGCGATGTTGTACGTGACGCCCGCGTCGCCCATCCGGTCAAACGGATCGTCGCCGTCCGGATTGACGTGTGAGAAAAACCCGCGCGCGATCATGTCCTCACTGTGCGCCCTCGCCACGGCGACGAGATCGCCGCGCAACTCGAGCGGCTCAAGCCCGCGCGAAGTCCGCTCGGTATTGATCGCATCGTGCGCCTGCTGTTCAATCTCGCTCGCAGTCGCCGACGGGCCATTCGGATTTTCTCCGTCGTCATCCGGACTCCCACCGCTATCCGGCGGAAAAACGATGATGGCCCCGCCCAGCGGACATCCCGTCAACAAGATCACGCAGGCGACTAGCAACAAAAGCCGCGCAGTGGTGTATAAAACGGTAGCCCCCAAATGGCGCATGGCCAAACTCTACCACCCCCTGAACAAATGCGCTCTCACTCCCCGGGACGGACCCGCGCCTCTTACCCCTAAGGGACGCGCTCCGGCGCGTCCGGGACAACGCCAGATAGCTCCGTCAATCTAAAGCGCGCTAATTTTCCGCGCCAATTCCTCTGCCAAAGATTTGGCAGCGCCGGAAGCCTCGTGTTGCACCATCACCCGCACAATCGGCTCCGTGCCCGACGGTCGAATGACGATCCGCCCTTTGCCGCCCAACGCCAGCTCGGCCTCGTCGCGGACCTTGTCGAGCACCCCCTGGTCCGGCCGCGGCTTCCCGTTTAGCGGCACCTTCGAGTGCGCCTCGGGCATGGCTTCGTAGAGTCCCGCGAGTTCGGAGAACGTCTGCCCTTTCCGCCGCATCGTCGCCATCAGCTGAAGCGCCGTAATCAGGGCATCGCCGGTCGTATTGTGCTCGAGCATCACGATGTGGCCCGAAGACTCGCCCCCAAGCACGAGCTTCTCCTGTCGCATCGCTTCGACCACATACCGGTCGCCGACCTTGGTGCGCACGATCTTCCCGCCCAGCGGACGCAGCGCGCGTTCGAGCCCGCCATTGGCCATGATCGTCGTCACGAGCGTGTTATGCGGCAACGCGCCGCGCTCGAGCAAATCCGCCGCGAGGATCGCCAGGATCGCATTGCCGTCCAGCAACGCGCCGTCATGATCCGCAGCGACCAGCCGATCGCCGTCGCCGTCGAATGCGATGCCCAGATCGGCCCGCTCTCGAATAACCCGCGCGCGCATCTCGTCGGGATGGACCGAACCGCAACCCTCGTTAATATTGCGGCCGTCCGGATCGTTCGCAATCGGGATAACTTCCGCGCCCAGTTCGCGCAGACAAATCGGCCCGACCTTGTACGCCGCGCCATTCGCGCAATCGACCACGACACGCAATCCATCGAAGCGCATGCCTTTCGGCACCGTCGCCTTCGCGTACTCGATGTAGCGCCCGACCGCGTCGTCGATACGCCGCGCGCCGCCGATATCGCCGCCCGTCGGCCGCGTGGCATTCACCTCGCCGGAACCGATAAGCCGCTCGATCTCTACCTCGACCTCGTCCGGCAGTTTGAATCCGTCCGCCGCAAAAAACTTGATGCCGTTGTCGGAATACGGATTGTGGGAAGCTGAAATCATTACCGCGGCGTCCGCGCGCAGGCTTCGCATGATGTACGAAACGCCCGGCGTCGGCAGCGGACCCACGAGCAATACGTCCATGCCCATCGAGCAAAAACCAGCCGTGAGCGCGTTCTCGAGCATATAGCCCGATTGCCGCGTGTCTTTGCCGATCAAAATGCGCCGGATGCTGCCGGTCTGCTTGAACGCGTACGCAGCGGCGCGCGCCACATCCAGCACCGTCTCCGCCGTCATTGGCTCGACATTCGCGACGCCCCGAATGCCGTCCGTGCCGAACAGGTGTCTTGTCTCGGCTGCGTTGTCGTTCTGGATCACCCGGCTGTTCTCGGTCACACGGCTCATCTGCTTCACCGTTCCCATCGCCTCATCCCCCCAGGATTGCGTCACACATTGTAGCCACTCGCGCCATGGCCTTCACATCGTGCACCCGCACCGCCGCGGCCCCATTGCAGATGGCCACCGCGACCGTCGCGGCCGTCCCTTCAAGGCGATCATCCGCGGCAACGTTCAACACCGCTCCAATCGTGGATTTATTCGAGGCACCTACCAGTAACGGCCGCCCAAACCGAGTCAATTCGCGCAATCTCCGGAGCAACGCCAGGTTGTGCTCCACTGTCTTGCCAAACCCAAACCCGGGATCCAGCCAAACCCGGTCTTCGCGAATCCCCTGACCGACCGCGTACGCCAGCCGTTCCTCAAAAAAAGCGACAACATCGTTCACCACGTCCACGTACTGCGGCTCGCGCTGCATCGTCTCGGGCATGCCCTGCATATGCATCAGCACGCACATCGCGCCGCTCGACGCAATCACCGCCCCCATCGCCGGGTCGCCACGTAGCGCGGTGATGTCATTTACCATCGCCGCGCCAAGCTCGATCGCACGCGTAGCGGTCGATGCGCGATAGGTATCGACGGAAATCGAAGCGCCAACGCCGCTCAACGCCTCCAACACCGGCTCCAGCCGTGCAAGTTCTTCATCCGCGCCGATCGGTGCGGCCCCAGGCCGGCTCGATTCCGCGCCGACGTCGATAAAATGCGCGCCATCTTCAACCATCGTCGCGGCGCGGCGGCGAGCCTCAGCCGCCGTTTCGACACGACTCGGCGCGTAAAAGGAATCCGGAGTAACGTTGAGCACGCCCATGACGAGCGTGCGTTCACGCTCATTCATGCGATGCCGCCAACCTCAAAGGGAAGCAGTGCGCTATCAGGCCGTCCCGGGAAGAATGTCGCCAGGAGGAACATCGCCAAGCAAGCGCTCTTTCTCTTCGACTTCCTTGGCCGGCTTGCGCGCGGGCTCTTTTTCTTTCGCCGCGGCTACAAGCGGTTCCTTCTTCTTCTTTTCGCGCGGCGGAAGCAATTCCGCGCCGCCCTTGGCGATGATGATTTCGTCCAATTCCTCGGCGTCGAGCGTTTCTTTCTCCATCAACGCCGCGGCGATCGCATCGAGAATTGGGCGATGCTTGATCATGATGTCCTTCGCGTCGCGATATGCCTCTTCGAGGAACGTGTGTATTGCCGTATCCACGGCGGCAGCGGTCACTTCGCTGTACTCTCGTTCCTTGATGAAATCGCGGCCCAGGAATACTTCCGTGTTCGCGCCGAACGAAATCGGCCCGAGGTCGCTCATGCCCCACTCACACACCATCGCGTGGGCACGCTGAGTCGCCATCCGCAAATCGCCGGATGCGCCGCTGGTGAATTCGCCGAAACTCACTTCCTCCGCCGCGCGCCCGCCCATCGCCACGCGCAACAATGCCACGCAGTACTTCTTCGAAATGCTGAACCGGTCTTCTTCCGGCAACCAACTCGTCAGGCCAAGCGACGGGCCACGCGGAATAATCGTCACCTTGTGCACGGGATCCGCATCAGGCAACAGACGGCACACCAGCGCGTGCCCCGCCTCGTGAATCGCCGTGTTGTACTTTTCCTTTTCGCTGATGACCAGGCTCTTGCGTTCCGGCCCCATCAGCACGCGGTCTTTCGCTTCTTCAAAGTTGTGGTGCGACACTTTCTCCTGGTCGCGCCGCGCCGCCAACAACGCGGCCTCGTTTACCAAGTTCGCCAAGTCCGCGCCGGAAAACCCAGGAGTACCGCGCCCAATTCGATGAATATCTACCGAATCGTCGATGGGCACGCCGTTGTTCCGAATGTGAATATCGAGTATCGCCACGCGTCCCGTAATGTCCGGATTCCCCACGACCACCTGGCGATCGAAACGCCCTGGCCGTAGCAACGCTTTGTCCAACACATCCGGACGGTTCGTCGCCGCCATCAGAATGACGCCTTCGTTCGTGTTGAAGCCGTCCATCTCTACGAGCAACTGATTCAGCGTCTGCTCACGTTCGTCATGCCCGCCGCCGAGGCCCGCGCCGCGTTGACGTCCGACCGCGTCAATTTCGTCGATGAAGATAATGCATGGCGCGTTCTTCTGTCCCTGCTGGAACAAATCGCGCACGCGGCTCGCGCCCACACCGACGAACATCTCGACAAAGTCCGAGCCGCTGATGCTAAAGAACGGCACGTTCGCCTCGCCTGCGACTGCGCGCGCCAGCAACGTCTTGCCCGAGCCCGGAGGCCCAATCAGCAGCACGCCCTTCGGAATCTTCCCGCCGAGCTTTGTGAATTTCTTCGGGTCACGCAGGAATTCGATGATCTCCTGCAGCTCTTCTTTCGCCTCGTCGACGCCCGCCACGTCCTTGAACGTAACCAGCCGGTCACCAGGATTGGCCCGCCGCGCACGGCTCTTGCCAAACGACATGGCCTTGTTGCTGCCGCCTTGCATATGGCGGAACATGAAGAACCAGAACAGGCCGATAATCAGAATGACGGGCAGCAAGTTGATCAACAAGCTGGACCACATCATATCTTTACGCTTCACGTCAGCCGGGATGTCGGCCGCGCCGAGCGCGTCCTTCCACTCATCCGGATAAACGTCACTCTCGAACTTCATGCCCTTTTGGCCCGAGGCAAGCGGCTTCTTGAACTTGACCGTGAAGATGTACTGCTCATCGACCCGCTCGATGGTCACGGTATCGACGTTATCTTCCTTGAGCTGGGTCTCAAAGTCCTTGGACCAGAGCTGCTTCTCCGGCGTCTGCATCTGCGAAAATCGACCCAGAAACAGGACGACGATGATAATCAGGATGATCCAAAGCGAAATTTGCTTCAAAAAGCCGTTCATAACGATTCCAAGATGGTTAATGCCTGCGAGAATGGGACCTTGGATGGCCTTCCTAAGGTATGGTAACACACGATCATAGGGGGAACAATGCCCGGTCCCGGTGGTGGAACGCGCACACGCGCGTCGCTCTCGGTTAATGTAACGCTAGATTCCGTTACCGTATTTCGAGGATTTTATTCGTGACAAGCAATAACCACCACATTCGCGTAAGTGTAATCATGGCCGGGGGCTCCGGTGAACGCTTCTGGCCGCTATCCCGACGCGAACGGCCCAAGCAGCTCCTCCGCCTCACCAGCAGCACCGACACCATGCTCGCCGAGGCGGTCAAACGCATCGCCCCAGTCATCCCCCCGGAACACGTCTATATCGTCACCGCCAAGCACCTCCAGCGGCCGATCCAGGCCGCCAACGTGGGCGTGCCGCTGGAGAATGTCCTCGCCGAACCGGCCAAGCGCAACACCGCCGGCTGCCTCATGTATGCCGCCGCGGCCATGCTCTACAACTACGGCGGCGACGGCTCGAACATCAGCATGGCCGTCACCACCGCCGACCACATGATCGAGCAACCCGAGCGCTTCTGCGAGGCGGTAGACCTCGCCCTATCGATCGCGGAGTCCGAAGGCGTTCTCGCCACCCACGGGGTCGTGCCCGTCCGACCCGACACCGGTTACGGATACATCCAGTCGCACAAGCACGCGCGGCACTCCAAGAATGGGCTCGAGGTCTACGACGTAGCCGCCTTTCACGAAAAGCCCAACCGCGAGACCGCCGAGGATTTCATCGCGACGGGCAACTACTACTGGAACAGCGGCATGTTTTTCTGGCGCGTCGACACGTTCCTATCCGAACTCGAACTCGCCCGCCCCGCAATGGCCCGCGCCACCCGCGACATGGCCGAGGCCATGAAACAAAACGACAAAGCGGAAGTCCACCGCATCTTCGAAAACCTCGAGGATATCTCGATCGACTACGCGTTGATGGAACGCGCGCGCCAAGTCGTAGTAGTCCGCGCCGATTACCCCTGGGACGACGTGGGCGCATGGCCCAGCCTAGACCGCACCCGCACACGCGACGCACGCGGCAACGTCGCCGAAGGCGGCCCCGTCCTCATCGATTGCGAAGACTGCATCGTCTACAACGAAGCCGGCGCCGACGCCATGGCCGTCAGCGTCATCGGCGTCGAAGACCTCGTCGTAGTCGTCTCAAAAGACGGCGTCCTGGTAGTCCCCAAAGACCGCGCCCAAGACGTCCGCCACGCCGTCACCAAACTCCGCGACGCGGGATCGCGGCACGTTTAAGCAATGGAGCCACCCTTCGAAAGGGAAGTCAGGAAGTCCCCCTTTGAAGGGGGATTTAGGGGGATGTTAGCCTCGCGCCCCAAACTTACCCCAGGCCTCGTCCCCGAATTCACCCCCAAACCTCGTCCCCGAATTTCCATTCGGGGACGCCCCTGCACCAAAAGCTCCGCTTGCCTCAACATCGAAACCATCAACTCTAGCCCCTATCCCATACCTCCCATACGTCCCATAGATCCCATACCCTCACTCCACCACAAATCGAAACGCCCCCCTATCCCGCACAATCCGCCCCCCAGTAGGCGCCGGAAAATGCGTCCCCAACACCAAAACGGGCGCATCGGCCTGCTGCTCGACAAACGACTTTCGCGTCGCCCGCGCACGCTCAGCGTCGTCATCCGCCTTGCACTGCCAATGCGGCCTCCCGATCTGACACGGATGGTGCATCAAATCCCCCGTGATCACCGCTCGCACGCCTTCTGACTCAATCCGCACCGACACGTGCCCCGGCGTGTGTCCCGGCGTAGGCTCGAGCCAAACCTCGTCCGTCAGCCGGTGATTCGTTTCGACGAGCGTGTGCCGACCCGCCTGTACGATCGGATCGATCGACTCCTCGATCACCGGCGTCGACCGCTTGTCCCGATGCGTATCCCAGTGTTCCCACTCGACGCGCCCGAACAAATACGACGCCTTCGGAAACGTCGGCACCCATTTGCCGCCGGACTTCATCGTGTTCCAGCCAACGTGGTCCGGGTGCAAGTGCGTGCACAGAACCGTGTCGATACTCTCGCGCGGAAAACCCGCGGAGGCGAGGTCCGTCAAAAACGGTCCCTGCCGATTCTTCCAAATCGGAATCCCCAGGTTCTTGTCATTGCCGATGCACGTGTCGACCATGATCCGCTGGTCGCCCGATTCGACGATGAACGCATGAATACTCGCGATGGGATCCCAAGCCTCCGTCACGAAGTGAGGCTTGAGCCACGTCAACTGCTGAAGGTTCTCCGGCGTCGCATCCGGCAGCAACCACGTCAACCCCGGCAACTCGAGCTCGACAACCCGCGTTACCGTCACCTTCCCGATAGTCCACCGCAAATTCGACACAGTTTTCCCTTTTGCGCTCGAGCGTTTCCCAGTTCATTCCTGCGCCGCAAGCCGCTATTCTATACGGACTGTTGGCGTCTTGGGGTAGCGCATGGATTCACGGGAGGCGACAGAAAAGTTCCGCTGGGCCGACGATTTGTTCCGCGCGCACGAATGGGCCCGCGCGCTGGGCGTCCTCGAAGAGCTGGACGCCGTGTACCCCAACGAACGCAAAGTACTCTTCCCCATGGCGCGATGTCTCGCGGAATTGCGCCGCTTCGACGACGCGATCCTCATCTGCGATCGCCTCATCGCGGAGCACAACCACGATCGCGCCGCGCGTCTAAGAGCGCGACTACTCGAACACCTCGGACGACCCGCGGCCTGCCCAATGGACGTGGCCGAAGCGCCAACGAAACCAAAACGATTCCGCATCAAACCGGTCCGCGTCTTCCTCCTCCTCTCCATCGCCGCCGCGATGTGGCAAGAATGGATGCCCATCTGGCTCGGCGGCGGACTCATCGCGGCCTATTTCCTGTTTGGATTCGCGCTCGGTTTTGTCGTCCGCCGTCTCTTCGAAATTCCCTTCAAGATGAAAGCCGCGGCACTGCGCGGCGCATCCGCCGAGGTTCATTCCGTCCAAGCCACCGAAGCCCCGCCCCCAGTCGAACTCGACGATGAAGACGAAGAAGAAGGCCAAAAAGGCGAGCGCGCCTACTACCTAGTCGAGGCGACCATCACCCCACGCGCCCCCGTACCAGGTCAAGCATTCCGCGGCTGGGAACCCGGCGAGCTAGCCGTCGCCGACGCCAAGGACCGCATTCGCAACCTCGACGATCACGACAAGACCTTCGGCATCCACCAACTCTGGTTCATCGAAGACGGCAAAGCCATCGAGGACGAAGGAATGAAAGTAGGCGGCCCCTGCCGGCTCCGCTTCGTCGTGGGCGTACCCAACCGCGTGACCCACTGCAAATTCGTCTACTACTCCGAATGCTTCGGCGAGTTCGCCCTAACAGAAGCCCTCACCTCAGTGAGATAACCGCGCCTAGCCCGCCCTGGGAACGCCAACCTACTGATTGGCACGTGCATCACTCCCATACTTCCCATAACTCCCATCCCCCCAACCTCCACCCACAAAGTGCCCCCGCCCCACGGAATACGCTAAAATACCCGCTTGTTACCCGTCCGTGGACTCTTGTCCGGAAATTTACTGAATGATTTACTATAAAACGAGCCAACCCGTTCCCGGAAAAGGGGATGCGTGGATGTTCTATGAGTGCAACGACGACAACTCCGTTCGCCGTTACCTCACGTACATCCCCGCGACGCGCGAGCTCGAAAAGGTCCCGAAACCCTTCATCAAGAAACTGCAGCGGCCCGAAATGCTCATGCCGGCCGAGAAGGAAGAATTCGAACAGTATTGGCCGCCCGATAGTAACGACGCGCCAACCTCGCGCGAAGTCGTCAGTGCGTACATCAAGGAACAAAACATTTCGGGCGGCATGCACTTCGATCCCGACATGACGATCGGAGAGGCGATGGGCGTGCACCCGAAAGTCGCCGAAGTCTTCGCCGCGTTTCACCTCGGCGGATGTTCGAACTGCGGCATCAGCGAATACGAAACCGTCGGCCAAGTGTGCATGGCCTACGGCGTCGATCTCGAAGTCATGCTCGAAGTACTTGAGAGCCTCATGAAAGAAGACACGGAAGAAGTCCCCGCTGTGCAAGCGGAATCGAACGCCCTATAAGGATCGCAAGCAATGTCGAATGTAATGATTGACGAGCCGAAGGCGCTTGTACAGGCGACCCCCAGCGCGATTACGCAACTAAAGTTACTCCTGAGCACCGAACAGGCCGGCGTCGAAGGCGTGCGCATGGCCGTCAAGGGTGGCGGATGCTCGGGCCTGTCCTACGTGCTCGATTTCGATAAACGCCGCGAAGGCGATAACGTCGTCGAGATGGACGGCATCCAATTCTTCATGGACCGCAAGAGCACGATCTACTTGAAAGGCATCGTGCTCGATTTCAAGGAAGGTCTCAAAGGCAAAGGATTCGTCTTCACGAATCCCAACGCCACGAGTACCTGCGGTTGCGGCGAATCGTTTAGCGTTTGATGCCCCCGTTCAAGCGGGCGCGAAGCGGAGGAGAACTGACCAATGCCGGAACCGATTGCTGACGTCTACGCGGGCGTTTATGAGGCCGCAATCAAAGGCACGATCAACGCAGCGAACAAGATTCCCGAGGCAAATCGCTTCAAACAAATCGCCCCTGGAAAATCGCATCCCACCTGGTTGCTGGGTCATCTCACCACGACAATGAACGGCGTCGTGAACCTCTGGGTGCTTGGCGGCAAAAGCGCGTTCAACACCGACTACGCCAACAAGTTTCTGCCCGACTTTGCCGGGGGCGCGCCCATAACCCAGGACAAATCGTTCTATCCCGCCTGGGAACAAATCCTGGCAGACTACAAACTCGCCGGCGACGCCGTAGTCGCGCGCGTACGCGGACTCTCCGGCGGCGATTTGTCCGGCGGACCGCTCGGTAATCCGCCCGAACAATTCAAAGCCCTGCTCGGCGACATGCCCAACTCGCTGCGTCTTTTTGCCCAGCACGATTCGCACCACCGCGGGCAAATGGCGATGCTCGGCGCGCTCCCTTCCTAACGCCGTCGTGGAACCCGGAGACGCAGCGGAACCCATCGTCGATTTTCCGGATTCCGTTGCAACCGAAATTCAGCCCGAAGTAATCAGCGTCACGGCCGCGGCGGAACCCGCTCCCGTTCAGGAACCGGAACGCGAACGCTCGCTCGATGTCCTCCGCGGCGTCGCCGTGCTGGGTATTCTCTACATGAATATCCAGTCCTTCTCGATGCCCGATCCCGCCTACAGCATCCCCGTGGCCTGGGGCGATTTCACCGGACTCAACTACGCCGTCTGGCTCGCGGGACGCCTCTTCGCCGATCAAAAGTTCATGACCATTTTCAGCATGCTCTTCGGCGCCGGCATCGTGCTCATGAGCGAACGCGTCGAAGCTGCGGGACGCGACGCGTCGAGCATCCACTTCCGGCGCATGATCATCCTGCTCGGCTTCGGCCTGCTGCATTCCTATGCGCTCTGGAGCGGCGACATCCTCTACCACTACGCGGTGTGCGGAATGCTCGTCTATTTCCTGCGCCGTTTGCCGCCCCGCGCGCTTATCGTTTGCGGATTCTTGCTCCTGGCCATGGGCGCCGCGATTCAGGCCGGCATCGGCGTCGCCAAAACCACTTGGATTTCCCCCGACGAAATGACGCGCTGGGACGGCGTCTACGTCATGAGCGAAACATCGCAACAATGGGAGGCGTATCGCGGGTCGTGGCGCGAACAAACGTCGCAACGCGCCGTCGAGTCAATCAGTATGCAAATCTTCGGCCT
>JBGTJY010000418.1:0-1601 GCA_041744855.1 Candidatus Hydrogenedentales bacterium | reverse complement strand
CCGCGTCCGCTCCAAACGCACGCGCGTGATCTCATCATGCGGCGTGCTTTTAAGTACACGGGCGAATCGCCGTTCAAGTGTCGCGCGAGAGACGTGAAGTTGATCCGCGAGCCCATCCACCGTCAGCCTGGCACACGCCTGCTCGCGGATCGCGTGAATCGCCGCCGCGACAACGGGATCATCGACAGCGAGCATCTCACTGGAACGTCGCGCGACCACGCCGCGCGGCGGGATGCGTTGAATGCCCGGCGTCACCTCCACGCCGCGCATCAACCGATCGAGGATCGCGGCGCCGTCGTAGCCGATGCGCTCGGCGTCAGGATCGAGGCTGCTCAGCGGCGGGTTAGCGAGTTCGCAGATGACCGGGTCGTTGTCCACGCCCACCACCGCGACTTCTTCCGGCACCTTCACGCCGAACAAATTGCACGCGTCGAGAAGCTGCCGGCCGCGGTTGTCGTTGCAGGCATAGACGGCGACGGGCTTCGGTAACGACATCGCCCACGCGCCGAGCTGCGCGATCTCGTGCTCCCCGCCGCGCTCACGCGAAATAATGCCGGCGTCATCGCTCGCGGGCCGATGTTCGGGCTCAAAGGCAATCAGTTCGCTACTGCTCTGCGCTGCAACGACTTCACGAAATCGTTGGCAGCGTATGTCAGAAAAATCGATCCCCGGAAAACCACAGAACGCGTAATGCGTGTGACCGAGGCTGTGGAAATGCTGGAAGATAGCGGTCGACCCCAACCCCGGATCAGAGGTGATCGCGTGTCGGCCTGGGAAATCGACCTTGCCGAGGAGATCGACGACCGGCACGCCGAGTGATTCGATGGCGCGGGAGATTTTTTCGTTCTGCACGCGCGCGATCACACCATCCGGCTTGAGCTTCGCGAGATCGCGCGGCAACTGCTCTTCAGGCTCACGCTCGACGTGCAGAAAAGTCCAGGGCCCGTGAGTCCGCGCGTACGCTGACACGCCCTGCAGGCAGCACCGCCCGTAGCTGCGACTCAGCTCGACGACCAGCAGCACGCGAAATCGCCGCGCGAGAAAGAGCTCTTTCGGAACGGAAACTTCCGCGGCAGTCCGGCGGCGTTTGATTGTCTTTTGTGCCATCGTGGTTATTTGCGATTTGCAATTCAAGACGCAGTCGCAGTCTACCGAAGTTCGTATCCGTTTCACGGACTTAATCGCAAATTGCAAATCGCAAATCGCAAATCACTTCGCTTCATCCCAGGCGCGCCGCCACAGATTCTCGACACGCTTGACGGCCCAGGCCAACTGTTGCGCTTTCATCTCCATGACCGTTATCTTGCGGCCATTCATCGTGCCTTTGAAACGGAAGAACTTTTCCGTGTCAAACGCACCGGCCGGGCCTTCGGGACTTTCCGGCGTGCCGCCCTGCGCCGCCGCGTGTTGCGCTGCGAGTCCGATGAGCGGCAGCGCATCGTAGCTCGCTAGCGACACCTCGAGCGCGAGCCGGAAGAGCAATTGCCGCGCGATCTCGCGAAGCTCTAGCCGGATGGCGTGCTCGCGCGCGTGCAGAACGAAAAAATCTCCCGCGCCATCGAATCGCTCGGCGTGCCGGTCGTCGATCTTCTCGGCAAGGT
>JBGTJY010000417.1:0-4649 GCA_041744855.1 Candidatus Hydrogenedentales bacterium | reverse complement strand
GTGGTCAATCTTTGTCAATTGATTGCGGCCATCGTAGTCATAGACAGTCGTCATTCTATTCGGATGCGAGTACTGCGTGGGCTGCCCGAGTGCGTTGTAGTCGAAGTCCCAGATCTTCGAGCCAGGCGCCGTGATCGTGCTGAGCTGGTTCCGGTCAGTGTAGGTGTAGGTAGTCGAGTTCCCATGGTAGTCAGTCATAGTCAACACGTTGCCAGCGTCGTCGTACTTGTAGACCAGGTCGTCGCTTTCGTAGTCGTCCAACTTCGTGAGCCATCCCGCATCGTCCTACACGTAGCGCAGCCCATTCACGGCACTGTTCCAATCCGTAATCGTAGTCAGCTCCCCAACAGCCGTGTAACTGTAATTCGCTTCGTCGGTACCGCCGCCGGAGGTGTAACTGACCTTGGTCAATAGCGCGTTGGGCTCATCATAAGCGAATTCCGTCGGATCAGTGGTACCGCTCGACCCTGCGCCAACTTTTGTGCGCCCGGCCAAGTCGTAGAAATACTTCGTCACTTTGCTGATAGGGTCGGTCAGCTTCGTGAACTGATTGTAAGCGTCATAATCGTAGTCCCACGTGTGCGTCAAGCCGTCGGTAGTGGTCCACAGATTTCCGAACGAATCGTACCCGTACGCGACGGCATCGATGGCGTCTTCTTGCTCGATCAGTCGGCCGACGTGGTCGTACGCAAAGTCAATAACGTTACTTTCTGCGTCGGTGATACTCGTAATTTGGTCAAGCTTGTTATATACAGAGATTGTATGCGTGGATCCGCCGGAGGGGGTGGTCACTTTCGTGTGCCGGTTTTGGTCGTCGTAAAAGTAGTCCGTCGCAATGTTCGCGGCGTTCGTAGACTTCGTCAAGTTTCCATTATCGTCGTATTCGAAGTCCGTCTCGTTGCTAAGGGGGTCGGTGATCTTCGTCAATTGGCCGATCCCGCCACCACAACCGCCGCATCCGACGTTCGAGTAATCGTAGAGCGAGATCTAACTGCGCGGGTCTGTCAACTTAGTCATCCGATTCAAGTGATCGTACTCGAGATTGGTGATGTTGCCTTCTGCGTCGGTCAGTTTCTTTACGTTGCCAGCTGCATCAAATTCGAAGTGCGTTTGATAGCCAAGCGCGTTCGTCGTGCTGATGATCTGTCCAGATGCGTCGTAGGCGTAGACAATGCCCGGGGATGCGTGTTGCGGCTCGATCGTCGTAATGAGCCGATTGCTCCCATCGTAGGTGTATGTCGTCTCGTCACCCTCGGGTCGAATGATTTTTGTGGGGTAGAGCCCCCCCGCTGTGTATTGCCGAGACGGTTTTTTCGTTGACGATGACGATGACGATGACGAAACGCATGAGCAGGAAACCAGTTACGAGTTGGGCTGTCGCAACTTCTTCGAAGAAATGATGGGAATTGATGGATTGTAGTACGGGCGAACAAAGCGCAGCGGAGCCGCAACCAAACCACGGGGGAGACGGGGAGCACCGGGAAATGATTCACCACCGATAAACATCGATGGCCGCGAATGCACACTAATGAGACGGTTTTTTCGATGACGATGACGATGACGATGACGAAACGCATGAGCAGGAAACGAGTTACGAGTTGGGCTGTCGGAACTTCTTCAAAGAAATTGATGGATTGTAGTACGGACGGACACGGACTGGCACGGACTGGCACAGGTGGGTGCGGTGGGTGCTGGGGAGGCGTGCTTGCGGAGGCGGCGACTGACGCGGTCAGTTTTCGGCGCGGAAGGCTCCCATGGATAGGCCTGCTACGGCTCCGGCTAGGAGGCCGACTGTGAAGTGTTCGTGGAAGGGGACTTCGGGGAGGTAGTTGGTGGAGCGGAGGACGAGGAAGTTTATTGCGCCTGCTAGCGTGCCGGTGGCGGCGCCGGCGATTGCGCCCCAGAGGAGTCGTTCTTCGACTGCGTCGAGCACGGCCCAGAGGATTCCTGCGATGAGGCCTATCATGGCGCCGAAGTAGGCCGCGGCGTAGACCCAGAGTCGGACGTCTCCGTCGAAGATGGGTACGAGGATGAAGACCGCGATGACGCAGACGAGCGAACAGGCCGCAGTGGCGGCGAGGGTGGTGAGGCAGACGCGCCGCGTTTCTTTGCGGAAATTAATCTTGCGGCGTGGGGTGGCGCCTCGTTGGTTGGCGGGTCGGGATTGGATCGCGTCCAGGTAGGAGGAGATGATCGATTCGCAATTGTGGCATTCGTCGGGGGGGGCGGTGGTTTCGAATTTGATGGTTGCGCCGCACACGGGACAGGCGATGCGCGTTTGCGTTCCGCTGTGCCCGGACATTCTGAGACCTCCGCTTCGCCCCGCCTCGATATCGGAATTGTAACGCTGGGTTGGGTATGCTGTCAGGTGTCGGGTTTGGGGTCTCGGGTTTCGGGTCTCGGGGTTCGGGTTTCGGGTCTTGGTCGCGGCTTACTTCGGGGTTACTGAATAGGTCGAGATTCCCACGGTCGCGCGCAATGCTCTAAAGGCGCGCGGCCTCGGAATGACGGAGTTTTGGGGTTTAGGGTTTAGGTCCCCGCTTACTGCCTGCGGGGACGACACGGAAGCGGATGCGGGAATGCACGGGAGAGGATGCGGGAACGACGCGGAAGAGATTGCGGGGATGACTGGAAGAGGCTGCGGCAGACGACGGGGTGAGGGATAGGAGTTTTGCGATGGGGCGGGTTGGAATGACGCAGTTTGAGAAGGCTGCTGCTGGGAATGGGTTTCGGCATGTGGCTGGGGTGGATGAGGTGGGGCGGGGGCCTTTGGCCGGGCCGTTGGTGGCGGCGGCGGTGGTGCTTCGGCAGCGGATTTTGGGATTGAACGATTCGAAGTTGTTGACACCAGAGGAGCGCGAGTCGTTGTTCGCGAAGATTATGTCGGGGCGGAACGACGTGGGCGTGGGGATGATCGAGGTGGAGGAGTTGGACTCGATTGGGTTGCAGAACGCGAACTATGCGGCGATGCGGCGCGCGGCTGAGGCGTTGAGTTCGCCGCCCGATTTTTTGTTGGTGGATGGGTTTGCGATTCGGGGGTGTGCGATTCCGCAGCAGCACATCGTGAAGGGCGATCGGAAGTCGGTTTCGATTGCTGCGGCGAGCATCGTGGCGAAAGTCACGCGCGATCGGATCATGGTAAACTTGGATGCGCAATTTCCGGAGTACGGATTCGCGCGGCATAAGGGCTACGCGACGGCTGAACATCTCTCTTCGCTCGAACGATTCGGGCCGTGTGCCATTCATCGCAAGAGTTTCGCGCCGATTGCGCGGGCGCAGGGCACGGCTTCGCTTTTCGCGGTGGACGATTTTTCGGGGGATGGGGCTTTTCTTTTGGATGAGCTTGGTGGACTTGATGGACTTGGTGGACAGAGTGGACTTGATGGACGGGGATTGCAAGGCGTTGGGCAGGCCCACGTCTGAGCGACGTATTGGTTTTGTAATGAGGTCGATGATAATGGGATTAGTTCTAGCTTTAGTGGGTTGCGCGAGTACGTTTTCGGCGGCGCCGATTTGGTCGACTCAGCCTACCGAGGAGAGCGACGAAGAGCGCGCGATGACGCATTATCTTGCGGCGCTGGTGTATCAGCGGACGGGGGACGACGCGAAGGCCGTGGAGGAGTTGCGGGCGGCGTCGGAGTTGACGCCGGAATCGGCGTGGCTGCAGGAACGGTTGCTGCTGGAGTATTACCGGCTGGAAGATTTCGAGAACGCGGCGTTGATGGCGCGTCGGGCGCTCGATAAGGACCCGGACAATGTGGTGCTGAATATTTGGCTGGGGCAAATCTATTTTCAGATGGAGAAATTTCCGGAGGCGACGGACGCGTTTGAGCATGCGATCGAGTTGGAGCCGGATCGCATGATTGGGTATGAGGCGCTCGAGAAAGTTGAGGAAGAGAGCCACGACGTCGTGGGGACGTTGGAGGTGTACGAGCGGCTTGCGGAATTGCGGCCGGAGAACGCGCTGCTGCATTACCGGATTGGGTTGAATCTCGCGCGAATCAACGACACGGCGGGGGCGAAGAAGTCGTTGGAGCGGGCGCTCGAGATCGAGCCGGGGATGGACCAGGCTTCGTTTCTGCTGGCGGTGGTGGAGCAGGACCTTGGCGAGCATGAGCAGGCGGCGGTTCGATTTGAGCGGTTTCTGGAGAAGAATCCGGAGCATCGCGGGGCGCGGGTGAATCTGGCGGGATCGCGTGCGCGCCTGGGCGACTATGCGGGCGCGATTGCGCAGATCGAACAATTGATCGCAAACGATGCGTCGGACTCGGATGCGTATGTATTGCGCCAGTATTTGTGGCTGCGGAGCGGGACGATCGAGAACGCGAGCCTGGCGGGCGCGCCGAGTGACGCACCGTTGTTCGGGACGGTGCTCGAGGCGTTGATTCGGAAATCGGTGAAGGAGCCGTATGCCGATCTGATTGCGGGACTGGACGGCATCGAGGGCGATATTGAATCGGAAACGAACGCGTACTTATTCGATCTCTTGTCGATGTTTGGACGAGACGATACGGGGAAATATCTGGCGGAACAGATGGGCGGATTGCGGGCGGAAGGCCTGCAATCGAAGACGCTGGAGTGGCTTTATGCGCGGGTGATGATGGCGACGCAACGGAACGAGGAAGCGGTGCGGGTGCTGCACGGGATTG
>JBGTJY010000416.1:0-21000 GCA_041744855.1 Candidatus Hydrogenedentales bacterium | reverse complement strand
CGCCGCACGAGTAAAATAAAAGTTCGGAGTTCCGCAATCATGCGGGGGTTGCGCGATAGCCCACCGCATGATCGCGGAACTCCGAACCAAAAAATCTCTGCGATCCTCCGCGATCTCAGCGGTCTCTGCGATTAATCGACTATCGCCGCCTCAATCGTTGTCGCGGTCGCCCAGGTTCTCGTAGTACTTGATGTTTTTCGTCGCCCGGCCGAATGCGACGATGTCGGGCCAACTGTCGTTGTTGATGTCGGCGGCGAGGGCGTCTTCCGTTGCCATGCCGCCTTTGTCGATGACGCGCCGTTCCCACGTGCGCACTTCTCCGGTGCGCGGATTGATGGTTAGGTCGTAGATGTTGAGCCCGGGGAGATCGTTTGGCGGGGCGTTGTCGCGAAATCCCGCGAGCAGTTCGTCCGCGCCGTCGCGATCGAAGTCGGCCCACCAGATGGCGTGGCCGCCGCGAAGGCTGTCGTCGAGCACGCGGCGTTTCCATTCGCCGCTGCCTTGGTCCATGGTGTAGACGACGACTTGGTTGCCGTGCCACGGTTCGATCGTGGCGAGAATGGGGCCAGTCTCGGATCCTTTGTTCGTCATTTTGATTTCGCCGGAGCCGCTTTGCGGCAGCGGCACGGGATTTCCCGTCGCCCAACTCGTCTTGGACCAGGTGCCGTTGTTGAGGCGTTCGAAACCCGTGACGCCTTCGAACGACGCGGCGAGCAACACGCCGGTCCACGTGAACCAGAGGTTGTGCGTGACGTGCAGCGAAGTGTCGATGGTCTCACGTGTCCAGGGCGCGGTGAACGGGTCTGCCGGCGGACGCAACAGGAATAGCTCGGCGCCGCGCTCCTGGAACGAGGGTTCCGTCGTGCCGCGGCCCTTCAGCGGAGCGACAATCAATTCCGCGCGGCCATCGCGATCGACATCGGCCCAGCGGATACGGTGCAGCGTCGGCTCTTCCTCAAGCAGCGGAATGACCTGCCACGGTTGAGTGACATCCGCGCCTCGGCGCAACAGATACAACGCGCCGCCGCTGTTCGTGTTGGTGAATTGCCAATCCGTGCCCAGCGCGAATTCCGATGCGCCGTCGCCGTCGACATCGTGCGCGGCAATGCAGACATTGCCGCCTTTGATCGTGTCGGCGATGAGATGACGCGTCCACGTCGGATTTTCGTACCACGCGACCTGTTCGCTGCTAACGGCGACGATGTCGAGTTGGCCGTCGCGATTCACATCGTCGACGGTGATGGCGAGGCCGGTGCCGGCATTCGCGTCGATGACGTGTTCGGCGAAGGGTGGGAGGGCCTGGGCGGGCAATGCGCCGGCCGCGCAGAGGAGGGTTAGTGTTAGGGCGTGGGGGAGGTGCATGAAGTGTCCTTAGGCGAGACTGAAAAACGCGCTTGGAAATCTTGTTAGAGCAGAAGCAATCGTGCGCACTCGCCGCTTAAAAAGCGGCTCTACCACGATATCAACTTGCGAAGGCCTTCGCCGCGTCGAGGGCTTTGATCCCGTACATCACCGCGGGGCCGCCGCCCATGGAGATTGCGACGCCGACGGTCTCGGCGATTTCTTCGGCAGTCGCGCCGGCCTTCATGGCGGAACGGACGTGAGAAATGATGCAGTCCTCGCATTGCGTGCGGATGCCGATGCCGAGCGCGATGAGCTCTTTGTGTTTCGCGCTGAGTACGCCGTCGCTCATGGCCGCTTTGTGCAGCGCGTTGAACGCTGAGGCGGTGCCGCCGATCTGTTCGTTGAGCGCTTTCAATCCCGCGCCCATTTCGTGCAGGGCGGCTTTGTAATCCTTGGCCATCGTTACGAAATCTCCTTCCTATTCTTCCTCTGCGTCCTCGGCGTCCTCGGCGGTTAAATCCTCCGGTACGTCCGGCTCGATCCAATCCGGCAATGGGTCGCCAAACAGGTAATGATTGAACCAATCGAGATTGTGTTGCAATACCGCCCGCTTCGCTTTGGGCTTATTGATATTGTGCGCGAAGCCATTGTAGACGATCATCGTCACGGGAACGCCGCGGTCCTCGAGGCCCTGCCGCAGCTCGTACGCATTCGCGATCGGAACATGAGGTAGTCGGCGCCGGAGAGGACGTCCCACGCGTCGCCCATGCCGAGGTTGCGGAGATTTAGCGTGCGAAACGCCTCGCCGTAGCCGCCGGTGTCGCGAGAAAACCACGGGTGCTCGCGAACCTTCGAAGCACAGCTTCTGGTGCAAGTGCGTTCCCAAAAGGAAATTTGGGAACGAGATCATGCGAGGTTGTTGGTGGAAATTTGGGAACGAGATCATTCGAGGTTGTTGGTGGAAATTTGGGAACGAGAGTTAACGAGGTTACTCGCGTGAATTTGTCATTCGTCGGGAGTGATCAGGAATCGTTCGAACCATTGTGTGAGGGCCTGGGCTGCGCGCTGCGATTGCGCGCCTTGGAACCCGTGGCCGGCGCCTTCGATGACGATGAGTTCCGTCGGGAGCTCGGCGGCTTGCATGGCGGCGTGCATCGATTCGCTTTGGCTGAGCGGCACGAGTTCGTCTTTGTCGCCGTGAATGAAAAGCGTCGGAGCGTCACCGGGCGAAATGTGAAGTAGCGGAGAGAGAGAAGCATCGAGCCCGGGGTTGAATCGCATGGCCGGGATCGCCGCGTCAGGCTTCACGCGGCCGCGGAGATCGACCGGCGGATAGTAGACGACAGCCGCGGCGATGCGGTCGCTCACGCGATCGATGGGGTCTTCGGCCTCCGGGTTTCCGTCGCGCGGGTCGGTGGCGATCATGAGCGTGATGTGCCCGCCCGCGCTGTTGCCGAACATGCCGATGCGCTCCGGGTCGATCGCGAAGTCGCTCGCATGGACGCGAACGAATCGCACGGCACGCCGGAGATCGTCAACGATCTCGGGCACTGTGAATTTCGGATTGGAGCCGTGTCGAACCATGAACAAGGTGAAGCCCGCATCGAGAACCGTCGCGAAACGTCCGCCTTGCCCGGCGGAACGTCCCACGAGTTCGCTCGGGTCGATCCACACCGAATCGTATCCCGAACTAAAGACGTACAAAAGGGCAATTCCGTTTGAACCTTCTCCGTTTGAATCTTGTTTCGGCGTGATTACGTCGAAGGTGAGCGCCAGACCGTCTTTGTGGCCATAAACGACGTCTCGGCGGATGTCGAGATCGGACTGGGCGAAGGCGGCGAAACCGCTTGCACAGAGAATGAGAATGATGGGAAGTATGCGAGTCATGGGAGCGAGTATCGCAAACCGCGTCGTGGGCTACCAAGTCGTTAGGAAATCGCTGCGTGTCCGAGGACAACGCAACATCCCCCTAAATCCCCCTTCGAAGGGGGACTTTCTGCACCTAGCACCCCTCTAGTTTTTTTGCACTGACGGGCGACTTGTGCGCATTCCGTTGGAGGATCACAATACCGCGCATGACGCAGACGGCGGAGACATTCGGCGAGCGCGCGGAAATCGAGGGGGTCATCGAGCGCATCGTCTACGAGAATCCGGAGAACGGATTTTTCGTGGCGCGGCTGCGCGTGCCGAACGAGGTCGACCTCGTCACGTTCGTCGGGAACCTCATGGCGGTATCGCCGGGCGAAACGATTCGCATTCGGGGACGCTGGATCAACGACGTGAAGTGGGGGCGGCAAGTCCGCGCGGAATTTTACGAGACCGTGCTGCCGAGCACGGTGGACGGAATCGAGAAGTATCTGAGCTCGGGCCTGATTCGCGGCATCGGCAAAGTCTACGCGAAGCGGATGGTCGAGGCCTTCGGAATCGAAACGTTGCGCGTGATCGATGAGCAGCCGGAGCGCCTGCGCACGGTCGAGGGTATCGGCACGAAACGGGCCCGGCAAATTCGCGAGTCGTGGTCCGAGCAAAAATCGATTCAGTCGATCATGATTTTTTTGCAGGGCCACGGGATCAGTCCCGCGCAGGCGGCGCGCATTTTCAAGCGATACGGCGATGGCGCGGTGGCAATCTTGCGCAAGAATCCATATCAGCTCGCGGAGGAAATCGCGGGGATTGGATTCGCCGGCGCGGACAAGATCGCCGCGAACCTCGACATAGCGAAAGACGCGCCGCAACGGTTGCAAGCGGGTATTTTGCACGTGCTGCAGCGCGCGGCGGGCGAGGGGCACGACTTCCTGACCGACGCCGAGCTGCGCGACGAGGCGGCCGCGTTGCTCGAAGCGCCGCCGGAATCGATTGAGCAACAGTGGGCGCCGTTGATACTGGATGGGAAGATCGTGCGCGATGGGAACGCGTTGTATTTGCCGCTGCTGCACGCCGCCGAAGCCGGAATCGATCACCATTTGAAACGCTTGCTCCGCGCGCCGCGGGGCGAATTCACGATTAAGATCGAAGTTGCAATTCAGTGGGCGGAGAAAAAATTCAAGATTCAACTTTCAGAAGAGCAGAAGCACGCGATTCGGCTCGCGGCAGACGCGAAGGCGCTCATCATCACGGGCGGGCCGGGCACGGGCAAAACGACGCTGATCAATTGCCTGCTCGCGATTTTCAAATACAAGGGGCTGGGCGTCGACCTCGCCGCGCCGACGGGCCGTGCCGCGAAGCGCATGGAGGAGGCGACCGGGCAGCCCGCGCAGACCATCCACCGGCTGCTCGAGTTCAGCCCGAAGGAGGGCGGGTTCAAGCGCAACGAGCATAATCCGTTGAGCGCGGACCTCGTCGTCATCGACGAAACCTCGATGGTCGATGTGCAACTGATGCATCAACTGTTGAAGGCCGTGCCCGATTACGCGCGGCTCTTCCTCGTGGGCGACGTCGATCAGTTGCCGTCGGTCGGGCCGGGCAACGTGCTGCTCGATTGCATCGCGAGCGGCATCATCGCGACGGCGACATTGCAGACGGTGTTTCGCCAGGCGGCCCAAAGCGGCATCATCACGAACGCGCATAGGATCAACCGCGGAGAAATGCCGCAGTTCAACGCGGAGGATTGCTTCTTCATCGAGCGCGATGAGCCGGAGGCCGCCCTCGGCGCGATCCTCGAATTGGTGGCGCAGCGAGTCCCGCGGAAGTTCGGGCTCGATCCGTTGCGCGAGATTCAGGTGTTGACGCCCATGCACCGCGGCGCAATCGGCGTTACGACGCTCAACGAGCGATTGCAGGAAGCCCTCAATCCAAACGGCGCGCCGCTTCCACGCCGTGGTTTTCGGATTGGCGACAAGGTGATCCAAACGCGGAACAACTACGAGCTCGACGTATTTAACGGCGACACGGGGATCATCCGCTCGCACGACGAGGAACTACAGGAAATCGAAGTCGCATTTCCCGATCGCGCCGTGCGCTATCCCTACGATGACGTGGATCAGCTCTCGCTCGCGTACGCCATCACGATTCACAAGGCGCAGGGAAGCGAGTATCCCGCCGTGATCGTGCCGCTGACCATGGGACACTACATGCTCCTGCAACGCAACGTGCTCTACACGGCGCTCACCCGCGCGAAGCGGATCGTAGTGTTCGTCGGAGAGCGCCGGGCGCTCGGGCGCGCTGTGGGAAACACAGAGACGACGCGGCGTAACACGCGCCTGGCAGAGCGATTGCGGAACGCGTGAATGGTCGACCCTGGGTCGAAAGTGGTGTGGGCGCGGGAGATTTGGCGCGGGAGATTGAGCGCGGGAGACGCCGCGCCGGAGACGCGGCGAAGCGGAGTTTGATCGAGACGGCTATCGATGGTAGGGTGCGACATGGGCATCGACGAGGATGCTTTGTTGGGCGTTACTATGTCTACAGAAAAGGGGAAAACTGTGTTTATTCGGACTATTCTAACGCTTGCGGTTGTTTGCGCCGGGGCTAAGGCCGCGCTCGCCCAGGGAAACTCGCAGGATCTCCTTGAGGCCGCGCATACAGCTTCCGAATCCGTTTATGGCTCCGAGCGGGCGTACGAACGGTACTTGGCGCCCGCGGGCGCGGCGAACGACTACACCACGCCCGCCGATGCGCAAGGCGGCCCGGAAGTTCACGCGGCATACGCGATTCGAGGCGCGGAAGCGGGCCTCGCGCGTTCGATCGAAGCAATCAGCATAGGCAATTCCAGCGCGCCTGGATTCGCAAACGCGTTATTGGCGGCCGCTAGCTTTATACCCGCGCCCGCGCCGGTCATCGGCGGATTTCTTCATGGCGAGAGTGCGGAACCGCTCATCGCGGATTCGGTGGCCATATACGATCTCCCCGCGATGGCAACCGGACTCGGCGTACCGGCGTCGCTCGTGATTGAACATGCGTCGGCGCGGTTGCTCAGCTACACGGTGGGCAGTCTGGGCGACCCACTACGTCTCGAAGTGCGGTTCGAATATGCCGCTAACGACGTCGAGCCGTCGCGCATCGTCACGCTGTTTTCGAGCGCCGATGACCCGGCGGCGCGGTGGGCCCTGATTGACTTTCCCGCGCCATACTACGCCGACGATATCCAGGCTGCCCGGGACGCCGCCGAATCGCCGTTGCCGGAGAAAGGCGAATCGCGGGGCGCGATTGAGATCAGCGCGGTGGTCAACACACTGCCGCCGATCAATCTCGGATCGACGTCGTGCAGCGCGGCGGATGCTCCGAGGGTGAATCTTGGCATCTTCTCGATCGGCGCGGATATTGCCGTCGGTGTCTCGCTGAACACGAACACCACACTGAATATGACCGGTGAAGCGTTCGCGGATTATCCGCTTGAGGACGCACCGGGAGAGGTCGATCTATCCTATGCCGGGAACACCGGTTCAAGTTCGATTGAGTATAGCCTCGCGTACGCCGCTACGTTCTGTGTGTCCGTCGCGGTACCCATTGTTGGAACGTGCAACCTGAGCGCCAGCCTCGCGAACGGCTCCGTCACGCTCGCGTCCGGCACGCAGACCTTTACACCTTTTCTTCTGTCTGGTGACGACGATCGACCCGTGTGCACAGGTGACACGCTGGAGCCTTTCGTGGTCGGCGTCAACCCGAGCATTTCACTGTGCGACCTTAGCTTCGGCATTACAGGTGGACTCAGCATCGATCCGAATATCGACTACTGCATCGAGGGCGAATCGATCGTCACGGCGCCTGTGACAGTTGGGAAGCAAATCAACGAGGAGGGAGCTTCCGAACGCATCGCCGCCAGCGGTCCCGGCGTGGACCTCAGCGCGACCTGGAACGGCCTCGCCTCGCTTGATGGAAGCGTCACGGTGTCGCCTTCCATCGGGATTACCATCCCGGTCCTGGGCGACTTGAATGTTCCTCTCCCATCGTTCCCGTTCCAATTGCCAAACCTCGATCTCGAACCTTTCAGCGCGGCGGATGAGTTTCGCCTCGGATTGCCGGATGTGGAATTGGAAGACGAGACGCTCGACTTCCAAGACACACCGATCGGCGGCCCCACCGAAATCGAGACGGAGATCGCGAATGCCGGTGAGGCGAACTTGGAAATCCTCGCGGTCACGTCCGACAACGCCGCGTTTTCGGTGTCGTCGCCGAGTTTGCCGGCAATGATCGAACCGAACCAGTCGCTTGTGATTACCGTGGAGTTTTCACCGGAGAGTTTAGGGGAGGCACAAGGCACGCTCATGATCGAGACGAACGATCCTGACGATCAATTCCTTCTCGTGGGCGTGACGGGCGTTGGGATCGAGTCCACGGGGTGCTCCGCGTCGGGCGTTAGCGGTCAGCGGCCGCTCCGCGCCGATCTGCTGATGCTGGGTGCTGCGATCATGATGCTCGCAACCCTAAAACAGAGACGACGTGGCGGAATACGCGCGTAGCTGAGCGGTTGCGAAACGAACGACGGTAGGGGCGCTGTAGACCTGCGCGCCCCGGGTTTCCATCAAAGTCCGCCGCGCTCGTCACTCTGGGGCCAATTCCCATCCAGCCGGAAAGGTCAATAATTCCTGCTCAGCCGACTTGGGAAGCAGCATCGATTGATCTTCATAGGAGTATTCATAGAGTTCGATCGTCTTGATGAAGTCCACAAATTCCCTGCTTCGCGGCGTAGGCCAACCGAAGTTGTTTATAAGTCGGTTCAGAACTTCCGCGTCTGGCGGCCGGCCTTTCTTCAGGCAACGGTAGTCACGTTCGTTCTCAAATGGCAGCACGCCGCCCGAAGTAGAGACGTCAAGTGGCCGCTCGACGTAGTCCGTAAGCCGGATAGTGCGCCGTTGTTCCACTCCCTCTTCGCTTCTAATGTAGTACAAGAGAAAGAACTTGTGGGACATCATGCCTCTCATCATCTCAAAGGCCTTTTGTACCTTGTGTTCGGAGTAGAAGCCGAAAGGTTCTTGATTGACGATACTCAAACTGTCGAATCGTATGCGTGCATGCGCAGGAAGTATGAGGGTCCCGCCTGCGCCCGTATCTTTGTTCGAATACGCGCAATACGAACCATCTTTTCCTTCCAAAAACAGATGGCGGGCCGCGCGCGCGAGCGTAAACGGAGCCAATGCTCGAAAAGCGGTCTTCAGATCCGCGAACTCTCGTCTTCGATATTCGTGTGGCAGACCATCGCGGATTAAATACGGTCTCATATCTTCCAGAATACTTTCTGGATTCGTATGCCGAAACAACGCAAGCGACGTGTCAATGATCGACCGCGGCGTATAGACCGAAGCTCCGATGACCACTCCTGACCTTCCTCCTGGGCGCCGCCTACAAACTGCGGACCGGGTTATTCGCTTCGCGTTAGGATTCCCTTTGGCCGCGGGGCAAGCTCCAAGGCTCCCGGTTGCCCCCCAGTCCGATTACAATGCGTCGACGGAATTTGCTCGATCGTCTCAACGCGCAACCGTCACCCGCAGGAACGTCGCGGGAATCCTAGTCGCGTTCTTGTCGGCGCTCTGATTCTGGCTATTGAACAACTCCTCCAACTCCCGCGCCAATTCATCCATTCGATCGCTCTTTTCCGCGGCATCGAACGCGTTCATAGTCGGCCCGTAAAAGTTTCGAAATGCATCGAGGAACTCCGAGGGCGGGCCGGGATAGTTGAAGGTGTACGTGTCTCGCGCGAATGAGACATTTTCATTTGGAACTCCGGCTGCTGCGAACCGGTCGAGCACATGTTGTTCGATGCCCCACGTCATCGGGCTAACGAAGCCTTCGGGCGGCGGTGGCGAATAGGCCGAGCTGATGCGAAGCGTCTGCGCGACGAGCGTAGGATCGTTCGGAATCCAGTTGCCCATGATGATGCGGCCACCCGGACGCGTCACGCGCACCATCTCTTTCGCCACGTCAAACGGCTTGGGCGCGAACATGGCCCCGAAGATGCTCACGACAAGGTCGAAGGCGTGATCATCCAGATCGCGCAAATCGCACGCATCGCCTTCCTCGAACTTGCAGTTCGCGAGACCCATCGCCTGCGCGCGCCTGTTTCCCGCCTCGACGAGATTCCTCGCGATATCGACCCCCGTCACGTCCGCACCCAGTCGCGCCGCGGGTATCGCCGTCGTGCCATCGCCGCAGCCCAAGTCCAGCACCCTGAGCCCCTAAGTGATTCCGAAACTGTCAACCAGCACTTCCCCGCTCTCGCGCATACTCTGCGCGATGCGCGTAAAGTCGCCTTTCTCCCAGAGCGCCTTGTTCGGGTTCATGGAAAGTTCCCTCTCTGCTCCGAATACTTTCGGTTTTGCCCTATCGATCCTACGCTATCCCCGGTTTGGTATTGTAAATCTTTGGACAAATACGTTGAACGAAAGATGACCGAACATCGAACCGACAATCCACCCGGACCGCCCCCAAGCGAACCGGTAGAAGTCACTGCGAGGGGAGCCACCTCCGGATTAGGCAACTCCGGAACCGGCAAGCAGTGGGCGCTGCGATTTCTCCTCACCGCGCTGGTCACGACCACCTGCGTCCTCGTCGTCGGGTGGTTTTCGGACATTCAGCAGATCGCATACGGCGCGCTCACGTCCATCGCCATCGTCGCATTGCTCCCCTTCGCGATCATTAACGTCGGCATCGCGATCGTCGTCTTCGGCGTCTTCTGCGCCATCGCCGCCGCTTTGCTCGGCGAGGACGCCACCGGCGCAGCCGAATCGAGCTCGACCGCAGGCTCCGATCTGATGTCGCTCGGGGGCAGTATCGCGATTCCGTATTACGCGTTCCTCGCGCGGCGAAGGCATCCAGTTCTCTGGGGCGTGCCGTTCGGGGTCCTCGCGGGTGGCCTGGCGTTGACCGGTCTCATCTCCTGGTGGATTGTGCCCGGAGAAATGCGAACCGCAACGATTCTTGCCGAATGCGCTGAAAAACTCCGGCAGCACCGCGAGGAACACAAGGACTTTCCCGCGCCTGACACCGAAGGGCGGCTCGTCTTCGACGCGTCTGAAGGCCCCGTACTTGATGGGTTCGGCCGCGCACTTCACTACGAGAAAGACGGCATGTGGATTCTCTCGTCCTACACGCTCACGTCTTTCGGCTACGACGGCTACCCCGGAGACGACGACCTCTGCATCGGCGACGAATCCACGGCGACGGCAGTCACGCGATGGGGCGCGGCGATCGCCACGCTGATTTTCAAGCGCGAAGCCGGCGAAAAGCCGCTCGTGTCGGACCGGCTTCGCGCCGTCCTGAACCTCAAATGCGCAACCTCCGGCTCAACCGCAAAAGACGAGGACGCATAGGTGGCCGAGTCCGACTCACAAGAAGGCGAGCTTTGGAATTGGGCGGAAGTCGAACGCGCCCTCCGCGATGGCAGCAGCCAGGACCGGTATGGAGTCATCGGCGCCGTTGGACAGCGCACTAAGGATCTCCCTCATCTCGTTCCGCCGTGGCGTCCTGTCTTGACGATCCGGATTTCCATGTGCGAATGGCGGCGTGCGAGACGCTGGCGCAGTTTGGGCCTGCGGCCGCGAGCACGATACCGCGATTACTTGCTTTTGCGCGGGACGCTTCTGACCCCGCATTTCGCTTCGCGCTCGAGGCGCTCGGTTCCGTGGGCGCTGAATCGCCGTCGATGGTGCTTCCGGTAGTTGTGGCCGGCCTGCGCAGCGATGATGGCTGGACGCGGCTCTACGCGTTGCGGGCCGTGAAGAACATGGGCGCTTCCGCGGAATCGATTCTGCCGATCGTTCTTGACGCGCTTGACGACGATTGGATTGATCCCGCGGCGAACGTGGGGGACGTCAATGCCAATGATGCAGCCGAAGCGCTGGGCGCCATTGGACCTGCCGCTGTTCCTCCGCTGCTCGCCCGGCTCGAAAGTGAGGGTGAGGCGTGTTCCCGGCATGTGCTTCATGCGATCGCTACGCTGGGTAAACATGGCGCCGCCGCGACGACCATCCTTCGAGAAATGTTGGATAACAAGACCGCTCAACTGCGGCCGTTGTGGCCAAAACAGCCCACTTGGCCACCGATCTGGATTCAGTCCCTGCCATTTGTGAAGTCTATCGTCCGGGCGCGTTTCCAGCGATACTATGATCGATGTGGTCCGCTGCGAAAGGATCAGTTGCAGTGGAATCGCATTGCCCGTGCGCTCGAGGCGACGTCCGCCGTACGGCCAACTTGGGAATTTGGCGAGTAGCCGCTTAGGATTCTTTCGTCGAAGTCTCGATTTCGATGACGATGAAGAGAAGGAAGACGAGGGGTTTCAGTTGCAGTGCGCATGCATTTGATATACTCGGTGTGTCGCGACTTCGCAGGAGGCTGCAAACAATGTTTCGTGGATCGATTGTGGCGCTCGTTACTCCCTTTCGGGAGGACGAATCGATCGATTTGGAAGCCTACGGGCGGCTGATCGAATTTCAGATCGAGAACGGGACGCACGGAATTGTGCCGTGCGGCTGCACGGGCGAAGCCGCCACGCTGTCGCACGAAGAGCAAAAATCGCTCATCCAGTTCGCGGTCGAGCGCATCGCCGGCCGCGTGCCGGTCATCGCGGGCACGGGCTCGAATAACACCCGCGAGGCCCTCACGCTGACCGCCTTCGCGAAGAAAGTGGGCGCGGACGCCGCGCTGCTCATCACGCCGTATTACAACAAGCCCACGCGCGAAGGCCAAATCGCGCATTACCGCACCATCGCGGAAAACGTCGATCTCCCGATCATGCTCTACAACGTGCCGGGACGCACCGGCACAAAGATCGAGCCCGACACAATTGCCGAGATGAGCAAGATTCCGAACATCGTCTCCGTGAAAGAAGCCTGCGGCAGCCTCGACCAAGTGTCGCAAATTCTGATGAAGTGCGACATCAACGTCATGTCGGGCGACGACTCCCTCACCCTGCCGATGATGGCCGTCGGCGCGCGCGGCGTCGTTTCCGTCGCCGCCAACGTCGCGCCAGATCGCGTCGCCGCAATGTGCGACGCATGGGACGATGGCCGCGCCGACGAAGCCCGCGCCATCCACTACGAACTGATGCCGCTATTCAAAGCACTATTCGTCGAGACGAACCCCCTGCCCGTAAAAGCCGCGCTCGCGAAGATGGGCATGATCAAGAACGTCCTGCGCCTACCCCTCACGCCCATGCGCAAGGAGTTCTATCCCGTGCTGGAGCCGTGCCTGCAGAACCTCGCGGTGCGGTGAGCGCGGTGCGGTGAGTGTTGCGCGCTGAATTCAACACGTCATTCTGAGCGCCAGCGAAGAACCTCGCTGGCCTCACTGCATCGCACGTCAATTACGCGCCGTCATGGACTGAAATCCGGAACGGGCGAGCCGAGTTCGTGTTGGACGAAGGCGGCGATATCGAGGTCGAAGTCCTCATTGGCGGCGCGCCGCTCTCGTCACCCGACGGGCTCCGAGTGGTAGCCACGCTTCGAGGCGGAACTGTGCAGGGAACGAGTATCTCGCGCGCGAATTCATTCTTCCGTATTCCGCGGATATCGACCGATGTCGTCGTCGCGGCAGTTTGGGATCGCCACTTCGCTCCGTTCGAACCCACTCCACTAGCACACCGACTCGAACGGCCCATGGTTATCACGCGGGGACAAATGAATCGCGTGCGCTTTGACTTCGATGTGACATATACGGGCGAGGTGAACGGTAGCATCCGTGTCGGCGGGGAACCGCCGCCGCATGGCGAGGTGACGATCGTGCGGAATATCGCGAACGGCGATGTCTTTACCACGATTAGCCAAACCAATCCGGATGGGACATATTCGCTACCGAACCTGCCTGCGGGGCCGTATGAGCTGACGGTCACCGCGCACGACCCGCCCGACGGCACACCGCTGCCCTCAACGACCGTACGCGGCGCGATTGCGGATGGCCAGTCCGTCTTACACGACGTCGAATTGGGCCGCTAACCAGCTAAGTGCCTGGGCTCTCGATCGGACCGGCCGCGGCGGCTGAACAACAAGAGACCAAGCGCGACCGCGTTGAACAATAGTGCCTCGCCAGGATTGGACGCGTTTGTCGCGCCTCCGGAGGCGCAGCCGCCTTCGCCCTCACCCTCGCCTTCACCCTCGCCTTCACCTTCGCCTTCACCCTCACCCTCACCTTCGCCCTCACCTTCTCCCTCACCTTCGCCCTCTCCTTCGCCCTCGCCCTCGCCACCGGTCGGCGTCACCGTTACCGTCACCGTCGCCATTTCGATTCCGCCGTGACCGTCGTTCACGGTGTAGGTGAATGTCTCCTCGCCGGAGAAGCCTGGGGCGGGCGTGTAAGTGATTTGGTCGGCAGTGAGCGTCGCTTCCGCTGTGCCGCCCTCACTTGGATCGCTGACGTGCGTGATCAGCAGCGTCTCACCGACGTCGGGCGCGATCGAATCGTTGGCGAGCACGTCGATCGTGTTGTTTGATGAATCTTCCGTCACGGTGGCCGTGTCGTCATTCGCGACCGGCGGATCGTTCACGGGCGTGACCGTGACGATCACAAACGCCATCGAGGTGCCGCCTCTTCCGTCGCTGATTTCATAACTGAACGTCTCTTCCCCGAAAAAGTCCGGCTCTGGTGTATACGAAATCGAGAGCCGGTCAACAGCGACCTCCACGCTTCCGCCACCGCTCAGTCCATCCACCGCGTCGATTCCCAAGGGGTCCGAGTCGGTGTCAAGGTCGTTGTCCAGCAAGTCGAGCGAATTCGAAATCGAATCTTCCATGACCTCGAACGCGTCATCGGCAGCCACCGGATCGAAGTTGAGGCCTTGGAAAAGCGCGCCGTAAATCTCGGGGTCCAGTTCGCCTTCAGCGAAGCCAAAGGATTCGAATGCGACGAGCAGTTCGTCTCGCGCGCTGTTGTACGCGAGGCCTAACGTAAAATCGGCCGACGCCACAATCGGGTCCGTCAGATGCCGATCGGTCGCTTCCTGTTCTTCGCCGCTCAAGCCGTCGATGCATTGCGCAAAAAGGACTTCGCCATCAGGCGGCCCGGAGTCGCTTGCTTGCCACACTGCTGTGAACAGACCGCTCACGGGATCGGCATCCACGGCGACGTCCGAAATCGTGAACCCTCCTAGTCCGTCTTCCACTTCGCTGATTCGAAGATCGTCGGGTCCGATTTCCCGTCCCAGGCTGTCGAGTAGTTGGCCAAAAACTTCGCGCTCAGCTTCGAATAACGGCCCGATCTCGTCTTGGGCGACTGCGGCGACGAAGTACGTCTGCGTGCCGGGGTTATAAGAAACATCGACGAGCGGACGGAAGTCGCTTTCCGTGAAACTGGTGATCGCGAAATCGTTCGCGCCAAATTCCGCGCCGACACCGTCGAGAAGTTGCGCGAAAACTTGGTGGTTGTCGTTGGCCGAGGGCGGCATGTCGTCATCCCCGCCCCACACGACGAGGTATTCGTTTTCGTCGCTATTCCACGCGACTCGAGGGCGACTAGGAGAGTAGGCCGAGTTGCCGTCCGGGCCCATGTCGCTCAGGCGAAAATCATCTGTACCGACCTCTGTGCCATCGGCGTCGAGACGTTGCCCGAAGACTTCGAAGTCGTCGAATGCAATCACGCCTTCCTCGAAAAACAGGACGAAGTTGTGCCGCCCCGTCCAAACGACTAAGTATTCGTTCGCGACCGCGTTGTAGACCACATCGGGAGAGCTCGAACTGTAGTCAGTATCGCCCTCCGGCCCGACGTCGCTCAGCCTCACCGCGCTTCCAACAAGATTTCCGTCAGCATCAATAATTTGACCGAAGATTTCTTGTTCCGACCGGTCCAGTTCGAGTGGCGGTACGCCGGGCACAAAGATTTTTGTGCCCGTCCAAACGACAATGTATTGGTTGTCGACACTGTTCCACGCTACCTGCGCGTCGATGGCGATATAGCTGTTGTTGCCCTCGGGTCCCTGCGTGCTGATTCGAAAATTTGTTTCGCCTACGGATTCTCCGGCACCGGATATCCGTTGACCCACGATTTCGAATTCGTCCGGCGCGGCCGCGGGGTGACCCGACCACACCACCAGGTACTCATTATCGGTTGCGTTGTACGCCACTTCTGGATCGAGCGCCGTGCGAGAACCGCCAGGCTCGCCGGAGGTGCTAATTGGAAAAATGTCCGCGCTGTCGCCTTTTGCTGGAGCATCTGCCGCGGAACTTCTCGGCGCCGGCAATATAGAGACCACGACCACGGCAACTGCGATACCCAAGCGCATTTTCGGACTCCAGAATTATTCAGTGTTGCACGGATGTTCTGCGATTGCCGATCGCCAATACGCAGACGCAAAACGCGAGAATCCAAATGTCACCGCCGCGCTCGGTTCTGCCGACTCCTAACGCGCTACAACCGCTTGGATCGCCCTCACCCTCACCTTCTCCTTCACCCTCACCTTCGCCCTCACCGCCATTGTCGACCGCCACGGCGGCGCTTGGGCCCGCAGCGTCTGCGAGATTGCCGACCGCGTCGGCGGCGGTTGCCGCGGCGATGGATATTCCAAGGGCGCCGGTGCCGGTAATGTCTTGGATCGTTATGGTTCGCAGGGTATTGCCGTTGCCCGAGACACTTACGGCGCCAGAGGCATCGCCGGTTGGGTTCAGGGTTACATCTTCGCCCATGAGCGTGATCGAATCCGCATCTTCGTAGACCACGGAATACGTGACAGGCCCCGTGCTTGTGGAAGGCACGGAGGGTCCGATGATCGTTAAACCGGGCGGCGTGTTATCGATGATGACGGGTGCGCTTATGATACTTGAATCCAGCGGATTGCCCGATGTGTCCGTGACATCGGACCCGGTGCTCACGACGAGCGTGAACGAACCGTCGCCGGTGACGCCCATGACGGTGACGGAATAAACTTGAGGGCCACCGCCGATCGTGATGCCGCTGTGCGCGGTACCCTCATGAGTCACTATTAAATCGTCGGCATCGTCGAAGCCCGCGACGGTGTCGTCGAAGGTCACGGTAAATTCCACCGAGTCCGCGTTGGTGGGACTCGGTGTCACGGCGTCGATCGTTTCGACAATCGGCGGATCGCCATCGCTGCCGAAGATGACGTAGACTTCGCCGGCAAACGTTCGGTCGTCGTTGGGTCCGTCGCCGACGTTGTTGCTGACGGCAAGGTCCGCGGCGCCATCCCCGTTGAGGTCGCCAAGTGCGTTGAGGGCAGACGGTATCGCGTCGCCCTGGCGGGCGCCGAAGATCGTCACGTCTTCAGCGCTCAGCGCGATATCAATGCTCCGGTCGAGAACCTCGGATCCGAATACGATGTACACTTCGCCTGCATTGATTCGTCCCTCCGCCAGCCCATCGCCCATCCGAGACGTTAAGACGAGATCGTCGATGCCGTCTCCGTTCAGATCGCCCACAACGGAATTGTTGAGTTGGTCCTGGGTATTCGCGCCAAACACGATGACGTCTTCTTGGCTCAACGCCAAATCGATGGAGCCACTTAGAATCGCGGAACCAAACACGACATACGTCACCCCGGAGAATTGGCGCGCTTCCCCCGGCCCATCGGCGCCATCGGCATTGAGGATTAAATCATCCATTCCATCCCCATTAAGGTCGCCTTTTGCGATGGAACCTGGAAAGCCCCCAGAAGCGCCGAACAGAAATACTGACCCAGAGAAACGGAGGTCGATCACGCCGGGCCAACTTGCGGAGCCCAGCAGGATATAGGCCTCGCCTGAGCCAGCCCGCGTGTTAGAAGGACCATCACCCCCTAGCGCTGCCAGCGCGAGGTCATCGATTCCGTCGCCGTTGAAATCTCCTATGAGGCTCGCGCTCAAACCATCGGAGGGGTCAGCTCCATAAATGGTTACATTCTCCTCGCTAAACCCCAAATCGATCGTGGTCGGTAGCTCTGACGAACCGAACACGATGTAGGCTTCACCAGAAGACCCTCTCATATCGGTTCTCGAAGGGCCGCGACCGTCTGCCTCCGCTGCGGACAAAATCAGGTCGTCAATGCCATCGCCATTGACATCCCCAACTGCCCCGGCATGTATCCGCACCTTATCTTCCGCGGAGGCGCCAAACACGAGGACATCCTGCTGTTGCAGGAGCAAGTCTATGGCCTCAATCGGAGTCGGGGATCCAAACACAATGTACGCCTCGCCCGCCTCGGCCCTTCCGTTGTTGGGGCCATCGGCGTTGGTACTGCCCATCGCGAGGTCATCAATGCCGTCGTTGTTGAAGTCACCCACCGCCAAGCCCCGATTGTGGGCGATGTTGTCGCCCGCAGTCGCGCCAAAAATTATCGCGTTGTTTTGATCGGTGGCGAGGTCAATGAGTGAGGGAAGCGTCGAGGAACCGTACACAATGTAGACTTCGCCCGCGTCGGTGCGCGATTCATCCGGTCCGTCGCCTCTGAAGTTTCCGAATGCCATATCGTCAATCCCGTCGCCATTGAAATCGCCAATAACTACGGGCGCGAATAACGACAACAGATCGTCGGCGCTGGCACCGTAGATCGTGACATCGGGACTTTGCGTTGCGAGGTCGAAAGACGCTGGCAGGGTATCGGACCCATAGATGATGTAGATTTCACCCGCGCTGGGCCGGGTGTCTTCCGGACCGTCAGCGCCGAAAGCCACCAGGATCAAGTCGTCCAGGCCATCTCCATTCACGTCGCCGAAAACAGTCGCCCCGGATTCAAGGTTCTCGGCGGCCATAGCGCCAATGACCGTCATCGTTCCCGTTCCGTCGGCGAGGTCGATTGTGTCGGGTAGCTGAGCCGAGGCGAGGGTCCCCGCGCTCGTTGCGATCACAGCGAGGAGGAAAACGAGAGTGCGTGTTACCTTCCCTCGGTACGACTGGATGGGCGGGCCGATAAGCGAAGTCGAGCGGCTCATCTAGCGATTTCCCCTCCTCGACTTATGTTGCTCGAATCCGGTATCACGCAGGCTAACGATAACATAGCGATTAACCACATGAACGGGAGCTCGTTGTCCCGGGTCCGACGACGGCTATCTTCACCAGCTCACCGGGTTCGGACCTAAATCGCCGATCGGTGATTCTTCCTTCGCATAAGTGAGAGGCTCACGACTACGGAAGCGAGCGCGACGAAATCAGCCATACGCGACGGAGTTGATCGGCTGTCGTTTGATGCGCAGCCACCGTCGCCCTCGCCCTCACCCTCACCTTCACCTTCACCTTCACCTTCGCCCTCGCCCTCACCTTCTCCTTCCCCTTCTCCCTCGCCCTCACCTTCGCCCTCACCTTCTCCCTCTCCTTCTCCCTCTCCTTCTCCCTCACCTTCTCCCTCACCCTCACCTTCACCTTCACCTTCACCTTCACCTTCTCCTTCTCCGCCGAGCGTTCCATCGGATTCGGGATCGCTTGCTGCCGCAGCGTAGTCTTCTGCGTCGCCGCCGCGTGCAATGACGTTCGCTGCTTCCGTCGCGTTCGCGACGTCATCTTCGTCGTAGTCTCCGTCGCCCGCGAAGGGTTCGTTCTGCGCTTTCGCGAACACCGAATATGCGTTTCGCGATTGTTTCTCGGGTACGAACTCGGGCGCACATCCGATGGGATCGCATTGGACGGACACATAATCCTGCGAGAACGAGAAGTGATCGGTGCTCAATAGCGCGTCGAGGGCAGTGAACGTCGCAACGCTGTTTGCGAAAAGCGCAGCGAGGACTTCGCGGTACGGCGCAACATCGGAGAAATCCGAGGCCTCGAGGTCAAGCAGCATCACGTTGATGGCGAACGCGTTCATCAGGGCGATGTCGATATTCACTTCACCCTTGTCGCAGCTTAGCTCCATCAATGCGAGGGTGAACTCTTCCGGGACGCCGTCACCCTCAAGATCGTCCGAATCGATTTCGAAATCGGTTTTGAGAGCTTGGAATTGCGATTCGATTAGCTCGAAACTCGAACACAAATCCGGCTCACCTTCCCCTTCACCTTCTCCCTCTCCTTCGCCTTCACCTTCGCCTTCTCCTTCACCTTCGCCTTCACCTTCGCCTTCTCCTTCGCCTTCCCCTTCACCTTCACCTTCTCCCTCTCCTTCTCCCTCGCCCTCTCCCTCGCCCTCTCCCTCGCCCTCACCCTCGCCCTCACCCTCGCCCTCACCTTCTCCCTCGCCTTCGCCCTCTCCGCCCTCGAGTACAGTGACGGTAACCGTCGCGCTCGCGAATCCGCCCATGTCGTCGGTGATGGTGTAAGTGAACATCTCCGTGCCGCTGAAGCTCGGCGCGGGCGAATACACGACGCCGAGCGAATCCTCGGTGATAGCTACCGTTCCGCCCTGATTGGGTGTGCTCACTTCGGAAACGAACAGCACGTCCGCCAAATCGGAATCGCCGTCGTTCGCAAGTACATCGATGATGTTGTCCATCGAATTTCCCAGGACTTCCGCAAGGTCGTCCACGGCTTCGGGCGCGTTATTCATTCGCTTGAACCGCTGTCCGTATATTTCGGCCTCGTCTTTCGTCTGGGCGCCGGTGTCCTCATCTCCTCTCCATACAGCGAGGTGCTCTTGGGTTTGCGGGTTGTAGACGACTCGAGGATCGGAAACGAAGAATGGGCTGTCGCCATCGGGGCCAGCGTCGCTCAGCCGAATCTCGAAAGGTTCAAGCCGCTCTCCGTCCGCTGCGAAGAACTGCGAGACTATCTCGACCTCAAAACCGAGCCCCATGTCGTTTTCCGCGGGGTCGATGTCCTTTTCATAGACGACGGCGTATTCGTTGTAGTTCGAGTCGAAAGCCAGATCGACATTATCGACAACTCCTATGTCTCCGGACTCCGCGGTACGCGTGATGCGAAATGCGTTTTCGTCCAAAATGTTTCCATTGGTATCCAATCGTTTGCCGAAGAGTTCGTACACACCTTCAGGTTCCTCGAGAATCGTGACCCATACCACCATAAATTCGTTGTCGATCGGGTTGTAGTTAGCCTGGGCTGAAAATTCCAACTGGGCGCTCTCGATGCCACCGCTGATGAGAAAGTCGTCTTCGCCGATTTCCTGGCCAAGGTTGTCCAACCGTTGGCCAAATATTTGGATATCGAAGAAGGTCGTTATTTCGGTAACGTGTTGCCAAACTACCAGGTACTCGTTCGCGGCGCTGTTGTGGGCTACGGACGGCACAGGAAAAGTGCCGGACGGGAGATCAGTCGCTAGTTGACTGATCCTGAAGTCGTTGTTTCCCAGTTGAACGCCGTCCGCGGAGAGGCGCTGACCCCAGAGCTCGATCCGTCGATTATCTGGAAGCGGCTCGCCAACAAACGCGTCGTCGGCCCCCCAGACGACGAGGTATTCGTTGTCCACGGGGTTGTACGCCACATCCAATGTGCTTACAGCATAGGTGTCGTCGCCGGGCGTTCCGACTTCGGAAATTCGGAAATCGTTCTCCCCGATAGGTTCTCCTTCGACGTCGAGCAATTGACCAAACACCTCTTTATCATTGTCGACTAAGTCGCCGATATTGTCGTCCCCGATCCAAACGACGAGGTACTCGTTTTCCTGACTGTTCCACGCCACGGCGGGTTCTATAGCATCAAAATTGCCGTCCAGTTCCGGCCCCGCATCGCTGACGCGCAAGTCGTTGAGGCCGATTTCTTCTCCCGTCGTACCATCGAGGCGTTGCGCAAAAATCTCGATTTCGCTCGAAAACAAGTCCGGGCCTCCCGCGAGTATCGTCGAATCCGTCGCAGACCAGACGACGAGGTACTCGTTCGAGGTTGCGTTGTAAACGGAACCGCCCATTCGAATAACATTGCCGGACGCGC